>NZ_JBOCEF010000056.1:0-26069 GCF_050586345.1 Rhodovulum sp. DZ06 | reverse complement strand
GAAGGGGGGTGGTTGGTTTGTGGGGTTCTCCCCCCCCCCTCTCCCCCCCCCCCGCCGCACCCCTGCGGGGGCGGCAGGCGCCGGGACCCGCCGCGGCGCCGCCAGGCGGATCGCGTTCCGCTTGGCGTTGCCGGGGGCGGGGGGCGCGGCTAGGCTCGCCCGCGAAACAGGGACAGGGCGGGACAGCCGCCGAGAGGGAGAGACAGGGATGAGCGCAGAGCTTCTGGGCATGACCGCCTGCGACATGGGCCGGGCGATCGCGGCGGGGGACACGGACCCGGTGGTGCTGACCGAGGCGCATCTCGCCGCCATCGAAGCGCATCCCGAGGCGGACCGGATCTACGCCCGCACCACCCCCGAGCGGGCGCGGGCCGAGGCGGCGGCCGCCGCGCACCGCGCCCGCACCGGCACCCGCCGGGGGCTGCTCGACGGGGTCCCCATTTCCTGGAAGGACCTGTTCGACAGCGCCGGGGTGGCGACCGAGGCGGGCTCGGCCATGCTGGCGGGCCGCACCCCCGGCGCGGATGCCGAGGCGCTGGCCCGGGGCTCGCGCGCCGGGCTGGTCTGCCTGGGCAAGACCCACATGACGGAGCTGGCCTTCTCGGGCCTCGGGGTGAACCCGGTGACCGCGACCGCGCCCAACCGGCACGACCCGGACTGGGCGCCGGGCGGCTCGTCCTCGGGCGCCGCGGCCTCGGTCGCGGCGGGGCTGGCGGCGGCGGGCATCGGCTCGGACACCGGCGGGTCGATCCGCATCCCGCCCGCCTGGAACGACCTCGTGGGCCTGAAGACCACCCATGGCCGCATCCCGGGGGACGGCACGGTGGACCTTGCGCCCAGCTTCGACACCGCCGGGCCGATCGCCCGCTCGGTCGAGGATTGCGCCCACCTCGCCGCCATCATGGAATGCGCCGCGGCGCCGGACCTGTCCCACGCCTCGCTCGAAGGCCGCCGGTTCCTGGTCGAGGACGGCGTGATGCAGCGCGACGTGCGCGAGGGCCCCGGCGCGGCGTTCGAGGACGCGGTGAAGCGCCTCGAGGCCGCGGGCGCGGTGATCGAGCGCGGCGCCTTGCGCGAATTCGCCGACTGCCTGCCGCTCTCGGCCGCGGTGGTGGTGGGCGAGGCCTGGGGGATCTGGTCCGAGGTGATCGAGGCGCAGGGCGAGAAGATGTTCCCCTCGGTCCGCACCCGCTTCGCCAACGGCGCGAACGTCTCGGCGGCGCAGTTCGTGAAGGCGTGGGAGGAGCTGAAGGCCCTGCGCGCCTCGGCCGTCGCCTCGATGGCCGGGTATGACGCGGTGCTGGCGCCGACCGCGCCGATCCTGCCGCCCTCGGTCAAGCGGTGCCTCGAGGATGACGCCTATTACGCCTCCGAGAACCTGCTGGCGCTTCGCAACACAAGGGTGGGCAACCTGCTCGGCCTGTGTTCGCTGACCCTGCCGACGGGAACCCCGGCCTGCGGGATCATGCTGACCGCCGCGCCGAACATGGACCGGGCGCTGTGCCGCCTCGGCGTCGCCGCCGAGGCCGCGCTGGGCGTGCGCTGAGGGCGCGACCGCGCCAGCCCGGGGGCGAAACGGGGGGCTGCGGGGGCGTCGCGGGGCCGCGACCCCGCCGCCCGGCGGTGCAAACAGCGCATTCGCCCTTCCGCCGGGCTTGACGCGGCGGGCGGGCTCGCCCCAGACTTTCGGTCCCCGCGGCGGCGGACAGGCGCCGCGCGGGGATCGCGCAGCCAGGGGAGGAGCGCAGCGACGATGGCGAGGGCATCCGGACATCCGCGCCGCGGCGTCTGCGCCGCGTTGCCGCCCGCCGTGCTGGCCCCCCTTCTGGCCCCCCTTCTGGCCGCCCTGCTGTCGGCGGCCCCCGTCGCCGCGCCGGCGGCCGAGATGGACGCCTCGGAGATCGCCCGCCGCCTGATGATGCAGCGCGGCGGCGACGGGGTGCAGACCGCCGCCGCCCCCTACAAGCGCACGGACCGCCTGCGCGGAACCGCGCCCGCCGCCGCCGCGCCGGTGACCATCGACCTCGAGATCCTGTTCGCCTCCGGTTCCGCCGCGCTGTCGCCGCCCGCGGTGCGGCAGCTTGCGGCCCTCTGCGCCGCGCTGCGCGCCGACCTGCGCGCGGGCCCGCGCCGTTACCAGATCGTCGGGCATACCGACGCCGCCGGCGACGCGCGCGAGAACCTGATCCTGTCCCAGTCCCGCGCCGAATCCGTGGCCGGCTGGCTCTCCGGTCCCGAATGCGGGCTGGACGGGCGCCGCCTGACCCCGGTGGGGATGGGCGAGACCCGCCTGAAGATCCCCGACCGTCCCGACGCCCCGGCGAACCGGCGGGTCGAGATCAAGTCCCTGTCCTGACCGTCCCGTCCTGGCCGCCCATCCTGACAACGTCGTCCTGACGTCATTTCCCGGAAGTCCCCATGACCGAGTCCGCCTACCGGCTTGAAGACGATTTTTACAAGCCGGTGACCCCGGCCGAGCCCTGCGGGCCGAACATGCAGCGGGACGAGGCCTATGCCACGCTCCGCCAGCTTTCGACCCCCCGGCCCGGGCGCTATGACCCGATCAACAACGTGGACCTGCCGCCCAGCCCGCCGGACTGGTCCAAGGTGCGCCCCGCCGCGCGCGAGCTGCTGAAGAAGTCCCGCGACTGCGCCGTGTTCATCAACCTCGCCAAGGCCGAGATGGCCGAGGGCGGGATCACCGCCTATGCCGCCGCGCTCGACGCGCTGCTGTTCAACCTCAAGACCTTCTGGGAGGACATGCACCCCCAGGGCGACGAGGACGGCGATTACTGGGAACGGGTGGCGGCGCTGCGGGGCCTGTCGGACGCCAACGCCTTCGCCAAGCCCCTGGAGAAGGCGCCGCTCCACGTCTCCCGCATGGCCGGGCCGATCACCCTGCGCACGCTGCAGATCGCCTCCGGCTCCGCCTCCGCCGCGGAGGGCGAGCTGTCGCTGACCGAGGCGGCGCTGGAGCAGCTGATCGCCGAGGAGAATGTCGGCCCGAAGCTGGTCGAGGCCCATGCCGCCGCCGCCGCGGCCAAGGCGACGCTGGCCGAGATCTGTTCCTTCGTCTCGGCGCAGGAGGGGTCCGAGCCGCTGGCCGCCAAGGACCCGCTCGACGCGCTCGACAAGGTGCAGACGCTGCTGGCCCCGTTCCTGGACGCGCCGGAGGCCGAGGCGGCCCCGCAGGAGGCGCCGGAGGGAGAGGAGGAGGCCCCCGCCGCCGGCGCCGCCGCCGCGCCGGTGCGCCGCCCCGCCGCGGGGGATCTGAAATCGCGGGCCGAGGCCGAGGCGCTGATGCAGGGCGTGATCGCGCATTACGCCGCCTCGGGGCGCTCCAGCCCCGTGCCGCTGGTGATCGCGCGGCTGACGGAACTGATGGGCTCGAGCTTCTCGGAGGTGCTTGAACAGATCGCCCCGGGGGCGTGGGAGGAGGCGGCGCTGCCGCTCGCGGGCCTCAAGGCCGACAAGCTCGGGGCCGCGCCCGCCGCGCCGGCCGCGCCCGACCCGGCGAAGATCGCCGCCGCCTCGGCGCAGCTGGACGCGGCGGTGGAGTCCGTCAAGCAGACCCTGCGCGACGGCTACGTGCCGTCGACCGAGCAGATGGACGCCGTCGACGCCGCCTCGGCCGCGCTGAAAGCCGCCGCGACGGTCGAGGTCGCCGCGGATGGCGGCCCGGCGGTTCCCGGCGGGCCGATCGAGACCCCCGCCGACGTGCGCTCCGCCATCGACCGGCTGGTGAAGCATTTCGAGGCGACCGACCCCAACAGCGTCGTTCCGGCCTTCCTGCGCCGGGCCAAGCCGCTGGTGGACCGGACCTTCCCCGACATCCTCAAGGAGCTCGCCCCCGAGGGCGCGGGCGGCGCGAAACTTCTTCTCCATCCCCGCAAAACGTGATGTGATCCTTGCGTCAGGCGCAAGCGTTTCACACACGTGTCACACCCGGCGCCGCCTAGTGCGCCCAAGCGATTGATCGAAGCCCCAGGAGGTCCATGATGGCCGGCGACAGCAGCCAGAAATTCATCGGGCGCAACCGCGCCCCCCGCGTCCAGATCGAATACGATACCGAGGTCTACGGCGCGCAGAAGAAGGTGAACCTGCCTTTCGTGATGGCCGTCATGTCCGACCTCAAGGGCAAGCCCCAGGACGGCGAGGAGATGGTCCCCGTCGATGAGCGGGAGTTCGAGGACGTCGACATCTCGACCTTCAACAAGTTCATGGAAGGCACCAAGCCCCGGGTCGCCTTCCGCGTGCCCAACAAGCTTGGCGAAGAGGGCGGCGAGCTGCCCGTCGACATGACCTTCACCTCGATGGACGATTTCACCCCGGCCAAGATCGCCGAGAAGGTCGCGCCGCTGAAGGAGCTGCTGGACGCGCGCAACCAGCTGCAGTCGCTGCTGACCTTCATGGACGGCAAGGCCAATGCCGAGAAGCTGGTCGAAGACCTGCTCAAGAACCCCGAACTGATGAAGTCGCTCGGCCAGTCCGGCGACAAGCCGGCGGAGGAATAATCGAATGTCCGAGACCGAAGCCCAGGCCGCCGGCGGCGCCGCCGAGGAACTCTCGCTCGACGGCTTCCTCGAAAGCGTCGACAAGGAATTCAAGCCGCGGAACGACTACGCCAAGCAGGAGATCCAGAAGGCCGTCAAGACGCTGGCCGAACAGGCCCTGTCCAAGGCCAACATGATCCCCGGCGAGGTGGTGCAGCAGATCAAGGCGATGATCTCCGAGATCGACGCCACGCTGACCGCGCAGATCAACGAGATCCTGCACCACGAGGATTTCCAGTCGATGGAAAGCGCGTGGCGGGGGCTCCATTTCCTCACCGCCCGCACCGAGACCGGCGTGGACCTGAAGATCAAGGTCATGAACATCTCCAAGAAGGAGATCGCCAAGACCCTGTCCAAGTTCCCCGGAACCGACTGGGACCAGTCGCCGCTGTTCAAGAAGCTCTATGAATCGGGCTACGGCGTGCTGGGCGGCGAGCCCTACGGCGCCATCGTCGGCGACTACCAGTTCGACCATTCGGGCCGCGACATCGACATCCTCAAGGGGATGGGCAAGATCGCCGCCGCCGCGCACGCGCCCTTCATCTCGGGCACCGCGCCGTCGCTGTTCGACCTCGACGACTGGGCCGACATCGGCAAGCGCAAGGACCTGGCGACCCTGTTCCAGACCCCGCCCTATGCCGAGTGGCGCGCCCTGCGCGAGGGCGAGGACGCGCGCTATATCGGCCTGGCGCTGCCGCGCTTCCTGGCCCGCCGCCCTTACGGCAAGAACAACCCGGTCGACGAGTTCGACTTCGAGGAGGACACCGGCGGCGCCGACGCCACCAAGTTCTCCTGGGCCAACTCGGCCTACGCCATGGCCGCCAACATCACCCGCGCGCACAAGATGTACGGCTGGTGCTCGCGCATCCGCGGCGTGGAATCGGGCGGCGCGGTGGAAGACCTGCCGACGCACACCTTCCCGACCGAGAAGGGGACCTTCGCCGAGCAGTGCCCGACCGAGGTGTCGATCACCGACCGGCGCGAGATGGAGCTGGCCAACCTTGGCCTCATGCCCCTGATCTACAAGCAGAATTCCAACATGGCGGCGTTCATCGGCGCGCAGTCCCTGCATGCGCCGGTGGAGTATGACGACCCGGATGCGACCAAAAACGCACACCTGGGCGCGCGGCTTCCGTACATGTTTGCATGCTCCCGCTTCGCTCACTATCTGAAACACATGGTCAGGAACAAAGTCGGTTCCTACATGGAGCGGGAGGACATGGAAAAGTGGCTCGGCGCCTGGATCCAGCAGTACGTGCTGTCCCAGTCGAAGGCCACCGAAGACCAGAAGGCGCGGCGTCCGCTGGCTTCCGCTGAAGTGAAGGTGGAAGAGGATCCCGAGAACCCCGGGATGTACGGCGCCAAGTTCTACCTGCGTCCTCATTATCAGCTCGAGGGCGTGAATGTTTCCCTGCGGCTCGTCTCCAAGCTCCCTTCGGAGAAAGGCTAACGGGTATTGCGGCGCACCCCGCCCCTATTTCTTTGGGGTGCGCCGGTTGATTGAAGAGAAACCAGCCAACCAAGGAGAAACGTTATGGCTGTTCAGATGATCCTGCGTCTCGACGACATCGGTGGTGAGTCCAAGAAGGACGGCCACGCCGGCGAGATCGACATCTCTTCCTGGAACTTCGGGATGACCCAGTCGGGCACCTGGCACACCGGCGGCGGCGGCGGCGGCGGCATCGTCAACATGCAGGACGTGACGCTGACCAAGGCGATCGACGCGGCCTCGTGCGACCTGATGGCACGCTGCTGCGACGGCGCCCACATCCCGACCGGCACCCTGACCGTCTACAAGGTCGGCGGCACCAACCTCGACTACTACAAGATCGACCTCGAGAAGATCATCATCTCCTCGGTCCAGACCACCGGCACCGCCGGCGGCGACGACGTGATCGAGACCGTGTCGCTGAACTTCGCGGTCATCAAGATCAAGTACAAGGAGCAGGCGGACGACGGCTCCGCGGCGGCCGAGTACGAGATGGGCTTCGACGTCGAGCAGAACATCGCCGTCTGACCGGACGCGATCTTCAAGCTCCTCGACAGGACAGGGAAAGGGCCGGCGCCATGCGTCGGCCTTTTTTCGTTAATAAACTCCAACCCGGTTTCGGGTTTCCGGCTGCAATTTTCAGCCGACGCCGGACCCGTCGCCGTCATTTCGCCCGCGCCCGCGCGTGACCCGCGGGATCTTCGTGAAAACCGGATTGGAGAGAGCCATGCCCCCCTACGTCACCAGCGGCGCCCTTGGCCGCGCCACGTCCAAGCACCGCAAGATCACCCTCTTCGTCGGTCCGCGGCTGTCGGGGGGCGACGTCCCCGAGATCCTCGGGGAATCGCGCTTCCAGCACGACGCGATGGACCTCTACGATTTCAACTGGGGTGAGGAATACACCGGGACCTGGGCCGTGGGCGGCGGCGGCTCCGCGGGCGTCGCCGCGGCGCGCGAGATCGAGGTGCTGAAGGAGATCGACAAGGCCAGCCCGGCCCTTCTGCAGGCCTGCTTCGTCGGCGGCGTCTACGAGACCGCGCAGCTCAAGGTCTTCAAGGCCGGGGGCGCGACGCTGGAATACGTGACCTTCCACCTCGAGAACGTCTCGATCCGGTCCTATGACATCATCACCGATGACCCGTCCGAGAAGCTGAAGGAGACGCTGCGCCTCGGCTTCGCGCGGCTGCGCATGACCTATCGCGTGCAGGGCAATCTCGGCGCGGTCGAGAGCGAGCACGAGGGCGGCATCGACGTCCAGGCCAACACCGCCTGGTAAGGCGCGCGGGACCCGGTTTCCCCCACCGCGCCCGACGTCAGGGCGCGGAAATCCTTTGGCCCCGCGGCGGCTTGCCCTTAGTCTGGCGGGCGTTGGTTTCAGACGATTGCGACCGCGCCGAAGCGCCGGGGGGAAGACGAGATGAGCAAGACCGCGAGCGCGGCCGAGGAGGCGCTGAAGCAGGGCGACCTGAAGGGATGCCGCGAGGCGCTGTTCAAGCATGTGCGCAGCAAGCCCGAGGACGCCGCCGCCCGCGCCTTCCTGTTCCAGTTCCTGTGCCTGACCGGCGAATGGGACCGGGCGAAGAAACAGCTGCAGCTCTTCGCCGAGATGGACGCCACCGCCATCGGCTTCGCCGCGATCTACTCCGCCGGGATCGACGCCATGGTCGCCCGCGCCGACGTGATCGCGGGCAAGACCCTGCCCCCCGTCTTCGGCCCGCCCGAAGCGTGGATCGCCAAGCTGGGCGAGGCGCTGCGCCAGGACGCCGCCGACCCCGCGCTGGCGACCAGCCTGCGCCAGGACGCCTATGCCGAGGCCCCGACCCGCAAGGGAACCGTCGACGGCAAGCCCTTCGACTGGATCACCGACGCCGACGCCCGCTTCGGCCCGGCGCTGGAGGCGGTGGTGGACGGCGCCTATCACTGGCTCCCGTTCCAGCACATCGCCAAGCTTGAGCTCGAGGCCCCCAGGGACCTGCGCGACCTCGTGTGGATGGAAGGCGCGCTGACCCTGACCAATGGCGGGTCTTTCGGCATCCTCGTCCCCGCCCGCTACCCGGGGGCCGAAACCAGCGGCGACGCGGCCGAGGTGATGGCCCGCAAGACGGATTGGGAGGAGATGGGCGAGGGCATGTATCGCGGCCGCGGCCAGAAGATGCTCGCCACCGACCAGGACGACCTGTCGCTGCTCGACGTGCGGGTGATCGAGTTCGAGGCCCCGGAGGTGGAGATGAATTTCGACGCCGGCGGCGCGGACCTGTCGGCCGAGATGAAGCTGAGCTCCGACCCTTCCTCCGATACGTCCTCCGGGGCGTGACATGCCCGCGGACAGCGAACGCTTCTGGCCCTCCCTGCGCGACCGGCTGAAGGACCGCCGCGCCGGGGGCCTGCCGATCGACGACCATTTCCTGACCGCCGAGCAGCTGCGCGCCCACGTCAAGCGCGACCTGGAGAACCTGTTCAACGCCACCTCCCTCGACACCACCGAGCCGCTGGACGGCTGGCCTCGGATGCGCCGCTCGGTGCTGAATTTCGGCGCGCCGGACCTGACCGGCCGCATCGCCGCGGGGATCGACGCGACGGGCCTTGAGCGCCGCCTGCGCGACGTGATCCTGGCCTTCGAGCCGCGCCTGCGGCCCGACACCGTGCGCGTGCGCGTCACCACGGTGACCGACAAGGGCCAGGTGGACCCCGAAAAGCCGCTGAAATTCGAGATCATGGGCGAGATCTACGCGACCCCGGTGCCCGAGCAGATCTACCTGTCCTCGACCTGGGACGTGGAGCTGAACAAGGCCGTGGTCGAGGTGGAGACCTCCTGATGGAAGAGCCGCTCAAGACCCTCTACGAGCGGGAGCTGGCGCATCTCGACAGCCATGCGCGCGAATTCGCCGAGCGGCGCAAGTTCCGCCAGATCGCCGCCCGCCTCGGGCTGGGCGACGCGGTGGCGGTGCAGGACCCGTTCGTGGAATGGCTGCTGGAGGGGTTCGCCTATCTCGCCGCCCGGGTGCAGCACAAGCTGGACCAGGAATTCCCGCGCTTCAGCCAGAACCTGCTGTCGGTCGTCTATCCGCACCTCTCGGCCCCCACCCCGTCGATGATCGTGGCCGAGCTGACGCCCGATCACGACGATTCGGGGCTGATCGACGGGCCGCTGGTGCGCAAGGGGGTGGAGCTTCGGGCCCAGTCCTCGGGCGCGGGCCGCAAGCGGGTGCCCTTCGTGACCGGCCGCTCGGTGCGCCTCTGGCCCTTCCGCCCGCCGGAGATGGAGTACCTGTCGGACCGCCCCGCCGTGGTCAGCCGGTCCGAGACCACCGTCCACGCGGCCGAGACCGAGCTGCGCCGCCGCGCCGCCCTGCGGGTCGAGGAGGAGGGCTCGCACCCGCTGAAGGTCGAGGCGGGGCTGGTGATGCGCCTGCAGATCTCGCAGGACCAGCCGATGTCGGCGCTGGTCTGCGACGAGCTCGACCTGTTCTTCGCCGGGCGCGGCCGCCAGCCGCAATCGCTGTTCGAGGCCTGCCTGATGGCCTGTCCGCGGGTCGAGGCGATCATCCCCCCGCAGGCGCGCGGGGAGAAGCCGCGGGTCTTCCCGCTCCGGGCCGAGCCGCTGGGCTTCGAGCGCGCCGCGCATGGCGACGGGCTGCCGGTCGAGGATGACGCGCTGCTGCCCTACGACCTGCGCTCCTATGACGGGGCGCGGTTGCTGCACGAGTTCTTCTCGCTCCCCGAGCGGTTCCAGTTCATGCGCCTCTCGGGCCTCGCGCGCGCCTTCGCCGCGGCGGGGGAGGCGCGGGAGATCGAGGTGGTCTTCGCCCTCTCCTCGGGGTTCGGGCCGCTCAAGGGGCTGAACGGGCCGGGGGCGGTGAAGCTCAACTGCGTGCCGGCGGTGAACCTCTACGAGATGTCCTGCGACGACATCCGGCTGAACCTGAAGAAGGTCGAGCACCACGTGCTGCCCGACCGCGCGGCCCCGACGGATTACGAGGTGCATTCCGTGGTCTCGGTCGAGGGCTGGCCCGCGGGCGGCGCGGCGCAGGAATTCCGGCCCTTCTTCTCCACCTCGGGCTTCGGCGCGCGCGACGACGGCTCGCGCCGGTTCTACGCGCTCTCGCGGGCGCCGCGGGCCGAGCCGGTGGACAGCAAGGGCAATGCGCAGCTCAAGCAATATCGCGGCGACGAGGTGTATGTGAGCCTGGTGGACGAGGCCGCGGTCCCGTTTTCCCCGCGGCTGGAACGGCTTACGGTCAAGGCGCGGGTGACCAACCGGCACCTGCCGCTTTACGTGGGCGGGGAATCGGCGACCACGCAGCTGACCTGCGCCGAGGACCTCGGCTGCACCGGCATCCGCATCGCCGCGGGGCCGTCGCTGCCCCGCTCGGGCGCGCCCGCCGGGCCGCGGCTGTGGCACATCATCAGCCACCTGTCGCTGAACTACCTGTCGCTGATCGACACCGAGAACGGCGGCGGCGACGCGGCGATGCGCCAGCTTCTGTCGCTCTACGCCCCCGAGGATGACCGCGGCGCGCTGCGCCTCGCCGACGCGGTGCGGAAGGTGGAAAGCCGGGTGATCTCGGGGCGCCTGCACGCGCCGCCGGACCCGGCCGGGCGCCCGCAGCCGATCGTGTTCGGCCGGGGGCTTGAGGTCTCGATCACCCTCGACGAGGCGCAGGAGCGCAGCCCGGTGCTGGCCGCGATCCTCGACCGGTTTCTGGCCGGGTATGCGGCGGCGAACAGCTTCACCCAGGTGCGCGTGCTCGACACCAAGGGGCATGAGCGGTGCCTCTGGCCCCGCCGCTCGGGCACGAGGGCCACGCTGTGAGCGGAGGCGCGGACGACGATCCCTTCGGCCTTGGCGGGGGCGGCGCGGATCGCGACGGCCCGGGCGGAAGCGGGTCGGGGCAGGGGGGCGACCAACCCCTGGCGCCCGACCCCTTCGCCCCTGCGCCCGGCGCCGGGCCCGACCCGTTCGGCGGCGCCCCGGGCGAGGCGCCGCGCACCGTCGTCGTCGGCGCCCCCGGCGCGCCCGATCCCTTCGCGCGGCCCCCCGGCCCGGCCGCCGAGCCCGAGCCCGCCCCCGTCACCCGCGTTCCCGACGCCGAGGGCTGGTATGACGCCCCGCCGCCGCCGCCCGAACCCGACGCGCCCCCGCCCGAGGAGCTGCGCCAGGCCATGCAGGACGCGCTGGCCGAGCTCGCCGCCGATCCGACGGGGTGGGAGTTCACCGCCGCCGTGCGCCTGATCCAGGCCGCCAACCAGGACAAGCCGCGGATCGGGACCTCGGACCGCGTGGCCAAGGACCCGGTGCGCTTCGGCCATATCCCGACGCTGGCCTTCTCGCCCTCCGAGCTGCGCCACTACCAGCGCCGCGACCCCGAGGACAGCGGCCCGATGGAGCTGCTGGGCTTCCAGTTCGGCCTCTGGGGTCCGAACGGCGCGATGCCGGAATTCATCACCGAGGAGCTGCTGCAGCGCGACGATGACGGGCGGCGCGACGACGCGACCCCGGCCTTCGCGGACATCTTCCACCACCGGCTGATCTCGCTTCTCTACGCCGCGTGGGAGCGCGCGCAGATCGCCGTCGGGCGCGACCGGCCGGGGGCCGACCCGTGGGAAGGCTGGCTCGGCGCCGTGCAGGGCGCCCACGGCGCCGACCCCCGCGCCTGGCGCGGCCGCGATGCGCTGCCCGAGGAGCTGCGCCGCCGCCTCTCGGGCTGGTTCGCCTCGGGGCCCAAATCCGCCGCCGGCGCCGCCGCCGTGGCGACCGAGGCCGTGGGCGCCCCGGTCGAGGCGCTGGAATTCATCGGCGAATGGCTCCCCATCTCGCCCGACCAGCGCGCCCGCTTCGCCCCGCCGCATGAATTCGGCGAAGAAGGGGGGATGCGGCTCGGCCAGGACATCGTGGTGGGGGACCGCTACTACTCGCTCCAGACCCGGATCCGGCTGCGCACCGCGCCGCTGGGGCTGGCGCAATACCGCGACCTTCTGCGCTCGGGCGCCCTGTTCCCGGTGCTGCGCGACGCGATGCGCGCCTATCTCGGCCTCGCGCTGGCGTGGGAGCTTCAGCCCGTGCTCGACGTCGGCGAGGCGCCCGCCCCGAAGCTCGACGGCACGGTCCGCCTCGGCTGGGATTGCTGGCTCAGTTCCGCGCCGCCGATGCGGGACCTCGACGATCTCGTCCTGGAAGGCGCCTTTTCCGGCGCCGACCGCCGATGACCTGCTATTGATTGAGAAAACCCCCGCGCGCGCGAGGGGCCGACACGGAGGATTGAGATGTCCGGAATGAAGCGCTCCGACGTTCTGAAGAAGCTGAACGCGCCCGCCCGCCGCGCGCTCGAGAACGCGATGAAATCCGCCAAGCTGCGCGGCAACCCCTACGTGGAGCTGGTCCACTGGGTCGAGCAGCTGTGCCTCGCCGAGAACGGCGACGTGGCGAAGATCGTGCAGCATTTCGGCATCGACCCGGGGCGGCTCGCGGCCGACCTGACGGCGAGCATCGACGCCCTGCCGCGCGGGTCCACCACGCTGTCGGACATCTCGGACCACGTGTTCGAGATCATCGAGCGCGGTTTCGTGCTGGGCGCGATGCGGTTCGACGACGACAAGGTGCGCTCGGGCTACATCATCCTCGGGGGGCTGGCGACGAGCGGGCTGGACCGGATCCTCAAGCGCATGTCGGGCGAATTCGACAAGATCAAGCTGGAGGACCTCGAAGCCGGGCTGCCGGGAATCGTGCGCGGGTCTGCGGAAGACGGAGAGCCG
Organism: Rhodovulum sp. DZ06; assembly: GCF_050586345.1. Lineage (NCBI taxonomy): Bacteria > Pseudomonadati > Pseudomonadota > Alphaproteobacteria > Rhodobacterales > Paracoccaceae > Rhodovulum > Rhodovulum sp. DZ06. The sequence goes on along the minus strand of NZ_JBOCEF010000056.1, from coordinate 13,274 downwards.
TCGATGCAGAGCGCGGGGATCGACCCCGGCCGCCCCGGCGAATCCTCGGGCGCGGTGCCGCCCTCGGGCAAGCAGGCGGCGCTGGAGGCCTATGCCGAGGACCTGACCGAGAAGGCCAAGTCCGGCAAGATGGACCCGATCGTCGGCCGGGATGAAGAGATCCGGCAGATGGTCAACATCCTGATGCGCCGCCGCCAGAACAACCCGATCCTGACCGGCGAGGCGGGCGTGGGCAAGACCGCGGTGGTCGAGGGCTTCGCCCAGCGGCTCGCGCGCGGCGACGTCCCCCCGCAGCTGCGCAACGTGCGCCTGATGGCGCTCGACATCGGCTTGATGCAGGCGGGCGCCTCGATGAAGGGCGAGTTCGAGAACCGCCTGCGCCAGGTGATCGACGAGGTGCAGTCCTCCGAAACCCCGATCATCCTCTTCATCGACGAGGCGCACACCCTGATCGGCGCCGGCGGCGCGGCGGGGACCGGGGACGCGGCGAACCTGCTGAAACCGGCGCTTGCGCGCGGCGAGCTGCGCACCGTCGCCGCCACCACCTGGGCCGAGTACAAGAAATACATCGAGAAAGACCCCGCCCTGACCCGCCGCTTCGAGACGGTGAAGGTCGAGGAGCCGGACGAGGCGAAGGCCGTCCTGATGCTGCGCGGCATCGCCAGCAGCCTAGAGAAACACCACCGCATCCAGATCCTCGACGAGGCGCTGGAGGCCGCGGTGCAGCTGTCTGCCCGCTATGTCCCCGCCCGCCAGCTGCCGGACAAGGGCGTGTCGCTGATCGACACCGCCTGCGCCCGCGTGGCCGTGTCCCAGCACGCCGTGCCGCCGGAGGTGGAGGACACCCGCCGCCGCATCGCCGCGCTGGAGGTCGAGCAGGGCATCATCGCGCGCGAGACGGCCATCGGCCTGGATACGGAGGCCCGCGGCGCGTCGGTCTCCGCGGATCTCGAGGCGCAGCAGGCGCTGCTCGAGACGCTCGAGAAACGCTGGGAGGACGAGAAGGCCCTCGTGGACCAGATCCTCGACCTGCGCGCGAAGCTGCGCGGCGATGGCGGGCACGTGGAGGGCACCGGCTCGAAGGTCGAGCACGCGGCGGACGAGGCGGCCGAGAGCGCCGAGGGCCCGAACGTGGAGGCCGCCGACCCCGCCGACATCCCCGACGGCCCGCTGGAGGGCGCGGCCCGCGACGCCGCCATGGCCGAGCTGACCCAGGCCATGGCCGCGCTGGAGGAGCTGCAGGGCGAGGCGCCGCTGATCCTGCCCACCTGCGACCGGCAGGCCGTCGCCTCGGTGATCCAGGACTGGACCGGCATCCCGGTCAGCCGCATGGCGTCCTCGGAGATCGACTCGGTGCTGAACCTGGCCGAGCAGATGCAGGGCCGCGTCGTCGGCCAGGACCACGCGATGGAGATGATCGCCAAGCGCATCCAGACCAACCGCGCGGGGCTGGACGCCGAGAACAAGCCCATCGGCGTGTTCATGCTCGCCGGCCCTTCCGGCGTCGGCAAGACCGAGACCGCGCTGACCCTCGCCGAGATGATCTATGGCGGCGAGCAGAACCTCGTGACCATCAACATGTCCGAGTTCCAGGAGGCGCACACGGTTTCCACGCTGAAAGGCGCCCCCCCGGGATATGTCGGCTATGGCGAGGGCGGCGTGCTGACCGAGGCGGTGCGGCGCAAGCCCTATTCGGTGGTGCTGCTGGACGAGGTCGAAAAGGCCCATTCGGACGTCCACGAGATCTTCTTCCAGGTCTTCGACAAGGGGATCATGGAGGATGGCGAGGGCCGCCGGATCGACTTCAAGAACACGCTGATCCTGCTGACCTCGAATGTCGGCTCGGACCTGATCATGAAGATGTGCGAGGACCCGGACCTGGCGCCCGAGCCCGAGGGCATCGCCAAGGCGATGCGGCCGGAGCTGCTGAAGCACTTCCCGGCGGCGCTGCTGGGGCGGCTGGTGGTGATCCCCTATTACCCTCTGTCGGACGAGATGATCGACATGATCGCGGCGCTGCAGCTCAAGAAGATCCAGAAGCGGGTGAAGGCGGCGCACGGGGCCGAGCTGACCTACGACCAGGCGGTTCTGGACCTGATCCGCACCCGCTGCACGGAACTGGAGTCCGGCGGGCGCATGATCGACGCGATCCTGACCAACACGCTGCTGCCCACCATCTCGCGCGAGGTGCTGGTGCGGATGGCGGAAGGATCGCCGATCAACAAGATCTCGGTGACGGTCGAGGACGAGGAATTCGCCTACGAGATCGAGTGATCCGGGGATGGGGCGCCCGAAGGGCGCCCCCCCGAACGGCGCCCGCAAGGGCGGCGGAACCCTTCGGGCGGCATGACGGGGCCGGGCGGCGACGCCCGGCCCCTTGGCGTTCCTGGAGGGCGGAATCCGTCCGCTCAGGGGGGCGATGCCCCCCATTCGCGGCCGGATGCGGCAGGCGCCGCGCGGGGCGCCCGGGACGCGGGGGCTTTCATAACCATAAAACCAGTGATATAGAATCATCATGACCGACGCCGAGATCGCATCCGCCCTCGCCGCGCTGGGCCACGAGGCCCGGCTCAAGCTGTTCCGCCTGCTGATGCGCGCGGGGCCGGAGGGACTGAGCGTGGGCGAGATCGGCCGCCACCTGGGCCTCGCGCCCTCGACGCTGGCGCATCACCTTGGCGCGCTCGTCGCCGCCGGGCTGGTGGAGCAGGAGAAACAGGGCCGCGCGGTGATCAGCCGGGCGGACTTCGCCGCCCTGCGCGGGATCTTCCGGGCGGTCGAGGCGGAGTGCTGCGCGGGGGTCGAGACCCTCGACGACGACGCGGCCTGAGGCCGGGGGCTGCCGGCCTCGATGACATCCAGGACCGTCCCGCCGCGTGGCGGGGCGGGCGGCGCCGCGCGCCTTCGTGCGGCCTGATACAACCACAAAACTGGTGATATAGACATGTCCACCCAAGCCGACGCCCCCCGCCCCTCGCCGCTGCGCGCGGCAATCGCCTCGGTCGACCGGGTCTGGGCCGCGCTCGCCCTCGCCTTCGCCGCGCTGGCGCTGATCGACGCGCGGCAGGCCGCGGACAGCGCCGTTTTCGTGGCCGATGCAGGGCTGGGGATCGCGCCCTTCCTGCTGGCCTCGGTGGCCTTCGCGGCCTGGGCGGCGGCGACGGGGGCGGACAACCTGATCGCGAAGGCCTTCAGCGGCGCCCCCGCGGCCGCCATCCTCGGGGCGGCGCTGGCCGGGGCCGTCTCGCCCTTCTGCTCCTGCGGGGTGATCCCGCTGATCGCGGCGCTGCTGGCGATGGGGGTGCCGCTGGCGCCGGTGATGGCGTTCTGGCTCGCCTCGCCGGTGATGGACCCGAGCATGTTCGCCCTGACCGCGGGCACGCTGGGGGTGGATTTCGCGGTGGCCAAGACGCTGGCGGCGCTCGGGCTGGGGCTGCTGGGGGGCTTCGGAACCCTGGCGCTCAGCCGCGGCGGGGCGCTGTCCGATCCGCTGCGCGAGGGCGTGGGCAATGGCGGCTGCGGCGGCGGCAAGGTCCGCGCGCCCGCCCGCCCGGTCTGGCGGTTCTGGGAGGACCCGGCGCGCACGGCGAAGTTCGGGACCGAGGCGCGGCGCTCGGCGCTGTTCCTGGCAAAGTGGCTGCTGCTGGCCTTCCTGCTGGAATCGCTGATGCTGGCCTGGGTCCCGGCCGAGGACATCACCTCGGTCCTCGGCGGAGACGGCGCGGCGCCGGTGGCGCTGGCGGCGCTGGTTGGGGTGCCCGCTTACCTCAACGGCTATGCCGCGCTGCCGCTGGTCTCGGGGCTGATGGAGCAGGGCATGGCGCCGGGCGCGGCGATGGCCTTCCTGGTGGCGGGGGGCGTGAGCTCGATCCCCGCGGCGATGGCGGTCTGGGCGCTGGCGAAACCGCGGGTCTTCGCGCTCTATCTCGGCTTCGCGCTGACCGGGGCGCTGGGCGCGGGCTTCGCCTGGGGCGCCATCGCCTGAGGCAGGCGCGCCAGCATCGCGCGGAACGCCCGGCCGTCGGCAAGGGGGCGGGCCGGGGCCTCACCGGCCCCCGCCGCCGCCGCCCGGCCCGCGGGGGACAGCCCGGCCAGCGCCCGGGGCCCGGGCAGCAGCGTCTCGGCCCAGGCGCCCTCCGCCCGGATCAGCGCATGGTCCCGAGTCAGCAGGTGCACGCAGTCCATCGCCTGCGCAGGCGCCCCGGACACGCCCGGTCGCCCGATCAGCATCCGCGCCGGGACCAGCAGCCCGCCCAGCAGCACCCGGTGCTGGCGGGTGATCCGCAGCGCCGCCGCGGGGCCGGTCCCGCCGAGGCCTCCCAGGGCGCCCGGCGCGATCTCGACCCAGCGCAGGCGCGGATCGGCGGCGGCCGAGAGGGCGCAGACCCGCCGCCGCTCGACCCACAGCAGCGGCTGCGGCCCGCGGTCCAGCGTCTCCACCACGTCGCCGGGCCCGAGGGCGCCGACCGGGACCGGCCCGCCCGGGGTCTCGATCCGCGTGTCCGCGTCGAAGCAGATCAGCGGCGCGTTGGTCGGGGTGATGTAAGCGTCGTTGCCGTAGAGATCGCCCGAGGTGTAGTTCGAATCCGTCTTGAAATCCGCGATGTTGGGCGTGCCGTTCAGGGTGTCGCCCGCGATCAGCACCAGGTCCCGGGTGGTCGGCGGCACGCTGTCGGGGCCGGTCAGGTAGCTCCCCGTCCCGGCATCCCAGGCCGAGGAGACGGCGGCCCCGACATAGGTGTTGCCGACCGTCAGCTGGGTGACGCGGAAATAGTATCCCGTGACCGGGTCGCGCAGGATGAACTCGTAATTCGCCTCGAGCTCCTCGGGCGGGGAATGCAGCCCCCCGGCGTAGTCGGTGAAATCGGCGGCGAGGTCGACGCCCGCATCCGGCACAGAGGTCCCCGCCACCTCCACCGCCGCGACCTGCGAGAGGTCGGTGAAGCGGAATCCGTCGCCCGCGGCGGCCTGCCCGGCGCTGGTGTCGTTGGGGTCGAGCATCAGGTGCGGGTCGCTGAACGACCCGGGCTCGAAGATGTAGAAGGTGGCCATGGCGCCTCCGCGGAGGCGCCAAGACTGCGCGCGGCGTGCTTAATGCGGCGTTGAAGGCCGGCGCCGGGCGCTCAGCCCGTCCGGCGATAGCGCAGGATCTCGGCCCCCGCGTCGCTTTCCACGAAATAGGTGTCCACCGGCTCGCCGAACATCTGCGCCGTCTGCTCGGCGTCGCAGGTGGGCAGGAAGCTGCGCAGCACCCGCGGGTCGTAGAAGCGGAAATAGACGAACTGGCCGTCCGGCATCTCCACCACCGTCAACCGGCGGAAATGGGACCGCAGGTCGAGGATCCTGCGCTCGGACGTCAGGAAGATCGCCCAGCTGTCGCCCCAGCCGTTCTCGAACAGCCAGTGGAACAGGGGCTTGTCGCGGTCGAGCTGCACGAGGTGCGGCGCGACCATCTCCATCTCCGGGGCCAGTTCGCCCATGAACAGGCATTCGTGCGGCGGCGCCTGCGCGTCGAGCACGGGCATCAGCTCGAGGCACCTGGCCCCGTCGATCACCGCGTAGGCGTTCAGGAACCGGTCCCCGAACAGGGCGGACTCCAGCTCGGATTTGATCGGTCCGAGATCGGGCTTGTCCGTCATGCGATTCAGGCCCCCCAAGCCGGCTGGGTGCAAGAGTGCCGCGGGCTTCTCCCGCGATCAAGGCGCGTTTTGCGATGCATCTTTTTCGATCCCATCGGCGCCGCTACGCCTTCTTTCCGGAGCCTGACGCCCCGCCTGAACCACCGCCTCCGGCCTTCTTCTTGTCGGCCTCCTTCTTCTTGCGGGCCTGCTCGCAGACCTCGCAGAACGGCGCGCCCGATTTCGACGCGGCCAGCATCGCCGCTGCGGCGGGGTTGCTGCTGATCGCCCGCAGGGCCGCCTCCCAGTCGCGGCCGCGCGCGGCGGGCGCCTCCGAGCCGGGCTCGTCCTCCATCGGCTCCTCGGGGGCCTCGGCGGCCTGCGCCGCCGTGCCCGGACCGCTTCCGGCGGACCCGCCGGAGTTGATCTTGACCATCGCCCCCTTGATGTCGACGCCCATCTGGGAAATCACCACGAAGTTGCCGCCGACTTTGAGGGTCAGCTGCGTCCCCGCCTCGATCACCACGTTCATGCCGGCCTTGATGTGGACGTTCTGCCCGGCCTGTTCGACGATGTTGGCGTCGGACTTGACCAGCTGGTCCGAGGTGACCTTGACGTGGTTGGCGCCCTGGACCTTGAGCTTGTTGTCCCCGGTCACGCTTTCATGCTGGTCGCCGTCGACCTTGCGCTTCGACAGCTCCCCGACCGTGACATGCTCCTCGGTCCCCACCAGCTCGACATGCTTCTCGCCGGTGCGCAGGTGGGTGTCCTTCTGGGAGTGGATGAAGACGTATTCCTCGCCCGCCTTGTCCTGGAATTCGAGCGCGTTGAACCCGCCGCCCCCGGGGGTGGAGCGGGACTTGATCGACATGATCGAGGCGTCGGAGGACGGGTCGTGCGGCGGGCGGGCGGCGTCGTTCCAGACGCGGCCGGTGACGATGGGCCGGTCCGGGTCGCCGTTGAGATGTTCGACCAGCACCTCCTGCCCGTTGCGGGGCCACATCGCCATGCCCCACTCGGCGCCCGCCCACATCTGGCTGACGCGGGCGCGCATCGAGGCCATGCCCTGCCGTTCCCACGAGAAGGCGACGCAGATGCGGCCCCACTCGTCGACGTCCAGCTCCTCGCCATTGGCGTTGGTCACCACGGCGGTCTGCACGCCGTGGATGCGGGGCCAGGGGGTCTCCTGCTTCGCGCGCCACTTGGTGGATTTGGGCACCGCGCGCATCTGCATGGCGAAGGTCGTCTCTCCGCCCGTCGAGGCGCGGGATTCGTAGCCGTCCTCGACCAGCTCGCACAGGCTTTCGATGCACAGAAGCTCGGTGTCCGACATCCAGTCGGCGCCGGCTGAGGTGTCGATCTCGACGCAATAGCCCGCCGCCACGGCGCGGGCGTTGCCGGCGCCGAGATAGAGGTTCACATCCGCCTGCCGCGCCTGGGCGCCGATTTCGGCGAGGGCGCCCCCCCCGCCGCCGTCCCGCTGCCCGGCCTGGTAGTGATAGACCTCGAGCTTGGCGGTGCTGTAGTCGGTGGCGATGGTCTCGGACCCCTCGAGCGAGGCGCGCGGGGTGAGGAAGTTGTAGTCCTGCGTGGTGTAGGTGTCGGGCCGGATCCGGCCCTCCTGGCTGAAGGTCTCGAAATACTCGATCATGTGGCCGCGGGCCGAGCCGGGCTCGCGCACCGGGACCGGCTGGGCCTGGGGCATCGAGGGGTGGCTGTGCCCGGCCTTGACGATGTGCAGCTTCACGGCGCCGTTTTCATGCGCGTGGTAGAAATAGCTGCCGTGCCGCTCCATCAGGCGGCAGATGAAGGCGTAGTCGCTCTCCTCCCACTGCACGCAGTATTCGAGCGTTTCGGTCAACCCGTCGCAGGTTTCGGGGGCGATCCCGTGCTCTTCCAGCACCGCCTTGACGATGTCGGCGACGGACATCTCCTGGAAGATGCGGGAGTTCTGCGTCTGCGTCAGGAACCACATCGGCGGGACGAGCGTGGCGCGGTAGACGCTCATCTCGTCATCGCCGCGCAGCAGGCCGAAGCGCATGCAGGTGCCGGACCAGTACCGTTCTTCGCCGTCCGGGTCCCATTTCCAGGCGACGGTCATGTTCTGGGCGAGGAGGTCCTTCGCCTTGAGTTTCGGGTCGTTCGAATAGAGCTCGAGCTCGAGCTCGAACAGGCCTGACAGGCGCTCATGCGCTGTCAGCTTGTGAAACAGCAGGGCGTCGGGGCCGAGCGGGGACCCGACCTGCACCTGCCGATTCGCCTGGCTGGCGGTTCTGGTTGCGTTCATGTCCAATCGGGCTCATTGCAATCACTGAAAAAGTCGCGCGAGGGCCGCCGAAGGTCCCCGACCAATAAGGGCGACGGACGGTCCTGACATAAAAGGTAGGCGCGCCCCCCGTTCCATGCAAGCGCGGGGCGGGGATCGGCGGCCGTGCGCGGGGGCCTTCGACGGGTTCTCAACGCGCCGCCGCGGCCCTGCGCGCGGTTGAAACCGGCCCCGCGCGCTCCTATTCCCGGGGGGACGCCCCATCACCGGCCCCGACGCCGACGCCTTGCGGGAAGGACCTGCCCGATGACCGACGCCGCCGACATGCCCGCCGCCGCCCCCGACGCCGCCCGCCCGAAGCTGTCCCTGCGCCTCGCCGCCCCGCGCGGCTTCTGCGCCGGGGTCGACCGGGCGATCAAGATCGTGGAGCAGGCGCTCGAAAAATGGGGCGCGCCGGTCTATGTGCGGCACGAGATCGTGCACAACAAGTACGTGGTCGACGGGCTGCGCGCGAAGGGCGCGGTGTTCGTCGAGGAGCTGGACGAATGCCCCGGCGACCGGCCGGTGGTGTTCTCGGCCCATGGCGTGCCGAAGGCGGTCCCGGCCGAGGCGGCGCGGCGCGAGATGGTCTATGTCGACGCCACCTGCCCGCTGGTTTCCAAGGTGCATATCGAGGCGGAGCGGCACCACGAACAGGGCCTGCAGATGGTGATGATCGGCCATGCCGGTCACCCCGAGACGATCGGCACCATGGGCCAGCTGCCCGAGGGCGAGGTGCTGCTGGTGGAGACGCCCGAGGACGTGGCGGCGCTGGACCCGCGGGACCCGGAGCGGCTGGCCTACATCACCCAGACCACGCTGTCGGTGGATGACGCCGCGGCGGTGGTGGAGGCGCTGCGGGCGCGCTTCCCCTCCATCGTCGGTCCGCGCAAGGAGGACATCTGCTACGCCACCACCAACCGCCAGGCGGCGGTGAAGGCGATGGCCCCCGGCCTTGACGCCCTGCTGGTGATCGGGGCGCCGAATTCGAGCAATTCCAAGCGCCTGGTCGAGGTCGGGGCGCGGGCGGGCGCGGGGTATTCCCAGCTTGTCCAGCGCGCGGCCGAGATCGACTGGCGGGCGCTGGACGGGGTGCGCACGGTGGGCGTGACCGCCGGCGCCTCGGCCCCCGAGGTGCTGGTCGAGGAGGTGATCGCCGCCTTCCGCGACCGTTACGACGTCGAGGTCGAGGTGGTGGAGACGGCGGTGGAGACGGTCAGCTTCAAGCCCCCGCGGATCCTGCGCGACCCGGCGGCCTGAGGGCGCCCGGAACGGCGCGGCCTCGGGGAGGGGCAAGCCCTCCCGCTCGCCCGCGCCCCGCGCGCCCCGGGCCTTGCACGCGTTGCTGGCCGGGCGCCTGCGCGCTGGGGAACCCGGTGCGACGCTGGCCGCCGTCGCCTCGCCCGACGGCCGCGCCTGTCCCCCCGCCTGCCGCCCGGCGCCGCCCTTCCCCGGCGCGGCGCGCGGCGCCGAGCGGGGGCTTCATGCCCCCCGAGGCGGGGCGCTCTCCCCCCCCTCCGCCCTTGCGCCGCGGGCCGCATCGGGGCACATCCCCCGGACGCCCCCCGCGCCCGTCCCCCGGAGAGCCCCGCGCCATGTCCGCCCCGAAATCCGCCGCAGAGTCCGCCGCAGAGTCCGCCTCGACGCCGGACGCCGATCCGCAGACCCTCGCCTTCTATGACGGCAAGGCGGCGGACTATGCACCCTGGTCGGCGGAAACCGCGCCCCGCGGCTGGCTGATGAAGTTCATCGCGACGCTCCCCAAGGGCGGCCGCGCGCTGGACCTCGGCTGCGGCGCGGGCTGGGCGGCGGCGCAGATGGCCGAGAGCGGCCTCTCGGTCGACGCGCTCGACGCGTCCCCGGAACTCGCCGCCCAGGCGCGGGCGCGCTATGGCCTCAAGGTCCGCGTGGCGCCGTTCGAGGCGCTGGACGAGGACGCCCTCTACGATGGGGTATGGGCGAGCTTCTCGCTCCTCCACGCGCCCCGCGCCGCCTTCCCGGGGCACCTGGCGCGCATCTTCCGCGCCCTGCGCCCGGACGGGGCGTTCTACCTGGGCCTCAAGGGCGGAAGCGGAGAGCATCGCGACGATCTGGGCCGCTTCTACGCCTATTACGGGCTGGAGGAGCTGCGCGCCCTCCTCTCCGCCGCGGGGTTCGAGCGGATCGACGCGCGCGAATACGCGGCCGAGCCGGGCTATGACGGCGCCGCGACCCCCATGCTCCACTGCATCGCAAGGAAACCCGCATGATCGAGGTCTACGCCTATACCGACGGCGCCTGCTCGGGCAATCCGGGGCCGGGCGGCTGGGGCGCGCTGCTGGTCGCCAAACGCCCCGGCGCCGCCCCGGGCGAGGAGGTCGCGAAGGAGCGCGAGCTGTCGGGCGGCGAGCCGGAGACGACCAACAACCGCATGGAGCTGACCGCGGCGATCGAGGCGCTGGCCGCGCTGGGCCGCCCGTCGAAGGTCACCGTGGTGACCGACAGCGCCTATGTGAAGGGCGGGATCACCGGCTGGATGTTCGGCTGGAAGAAGAACGGGTGGAAGACCTCCTCCGGCTCTCCGGTCAAGAACGTGGACCTGTGGAAGAAGCTGGACGAGGCGACCCGGCGGCACGACGTGACCTGGGAATGGGTCAAGGGCCATGCCGGCCACCCGGAGAACGAGCGGGCCGATGCGCTCGCCCGCGCCGGGATGGCGCCCTACAAGCCCGCGAAGAAGAAGAAGCCGCGGCCGAAGGTCTGACGGCGGGGGTGAAAGGGGCAGGGGCGCGGCCCCGCGCGGCCCGCCGGCCCTCCCCCCCGCGCCTCGCCCCCGGGGGATCGCTCCCCCTCGGCCGAGCGTCGGCTGCGCCGCCGCGCGCGCCGTCCCTGCCGGGCCCGAGACTGTTCCGCCCGCCGCCCCGCGCGACGCGGGCGCGGGATGGAGGGGGTGCGGGGGAGGAAGGGTCGAGACCCTTCCTCCCCCGCGATCCCGGGCGTCGTCGGCCGAAGGCCGGGCGCAACACAAGGGGGCGGCCCGGGGGCGCCGCGTCCCCCCCCGGACGCCCCCTGGCCCCCCGCTTCGCTCAGCCCCGCGCAGCCCCCTTCGCCGCCGCCAGCGCCTGGCGCAGCACGCCGCGGTCGCCCACGTGGTTGGCCAGCAGCAGCACCAGCCGCGCGTTCAGCGCCATGCTCTCCTCCTCGGACAGTCCCTCATGGGCCGTCAGAAGCTCCTCGTAGAACCCGTCCGGGTCTGCGATGTTCGGGGCGGTGTTCAGCTCGGTCATGGTCGTCTCTCCCCCATCAGGCCTTGGCGCAGGCGGTGCGGATGGCGGCGCGCACCGCCGCCTCGTCATAGCGGTCCCAGCGCGCGGCGACATGTTGGTCGGGGCGCAGCAGGTAGACCCCCGAGGGCGCATCGCCGAGATACCGCGCCGCCAGCGCGCCCGAGGGATCATCCGCCGCGGACACGGCGACGCGCACCGCCGTCACCCCGTCCTCGGTCAGCTCCTGCGGCGCCTCGGCGTCGATGGTCAGCAGCTGGAACCGCCCGCCGAGGGCGTCCAGCAGGAACCCGCCGCCGAGCGGCGCATCGGGGCAGGGGGCGCCGGGGCGGGTCCGCTCCGGCCCGCCCGATAGCGCATCGGGCCCGTTCAACGGCAGCCCGTCATAGACGCAAGGCACGGAAAGCCGCCCCGAATTCACCAGCGGCCGGGCGAAGGCATGGTCCTGCGCCAGCGCCAGCACGGCGTTGCGGAACACGTGGGACATCTTCGATTTCGGCGTGATGAAATCGGTGGAGCGGGTGGAGTTCATGATGTTCTCCTCCGCCCCGTGGACCCGCTCGGCGTCGTAGCTGTCCAGCAGCGCATCCGGCGCCTCGCCGCGGATCACCATCCCCAGCTTCCACCCGAGGTTGTCCACGTCCTGCATCCCCGAATTGGCGCCGCGCGCGCCGAAGGGGCTGACCTGGTGCGCCGAATCCCCGGCGAAGATCACCCGGCCATGGCGGAACTTCTCCATCCGCTTGCACTGGAAGGTGTAGATCGAGGTCCAGACCAGCTCGTATTCCACGTCCGGCCCCAGCATGGCGTCGAGGCGGGCGCGCACGTTCTCCTCCTTCAGCTCCTCCTTCCGGTCGGCGTCCCAGCCGATCTGGAAGTCGATGCGCCAGACCCCGTCGGGCTGCTTGTGCAGGAGCGCCGAGGCGCCCGAGGATTTGAACGACGGCTCGAACCAGAACCACCGCTCGGTCGGGAAATCGGCGGTCATCCTGATGTCGGCGATCAGGAAGCTGTCCTGGAACACCCGCCCGGTGAAATCGAGGCCCATCATCCCGCGCAGCGGCGAATTGGCCCCGTCGGCGCCGATCAGCCAGTCGGCCTCGATCGTGTACGGCCCCTCGGGCGTGGTGATCGAGAGGACCACGTGGTCCTCCTTCACCTCGACGCTGTCGACGCGGTTCTTGCCGCGCAGCTCGATCGGGGCGCCGTCCGCTTGCGCCTTGCGCACGCGCTCGACGATGAAGCGTTCGAAATAGGGCTGCTGGAGGTTGATGAAGGCCGGGTTGCGGTGGCCGTCCTCGGGCAAGAGGTTGAATTCATAGACCTTCCGGTCCTCGTGGAACACCTTGCCAAGGTTCCAGACCACGCCCTTCTCGACCATCTCCGCGCCGCAGCCATAGCGGTGCGCGATCTCGAGACAGCGCTTGGAGAAGCAGATGGCGCGGGAGCCCATGCCGATCCCCTCGTGATCGTCGAGCACGACGACGGGGATGCCCTGGAGGCCGAGATCGAGCGCCGTGGCCACGCCGATGGGGCCGCCGCCGAGCACCACGACCGGGTGGCGCACGGGCGCCGCGGCGTCCTGGTCGACGGAGCGTTCATAGGGGTAGAGCTTGAAGGCGAGCTGGTAGCGGTCGTGGAACATGTGATCCTCCCGTGCCGGGCGGCCCACGCCGCCCTCCGGCCGCCCGCGCGTCCTCCCGGGGGCGCGAGCGGCGGTTGTCCTGTCCCCGGGGCGCGACGGCGCCGGGGGTGATGCAAGTTCAGGGTCCGGCGGGAACCGTCGCCCATCCGGGGCGCCGCCCGCCGACCACCCGAAGGCGCGACCCGCCACCCGTCCGGGGCTCCGCCCGCTGATGGCCCGAAGGCCCCACCGGGGCCTTCGCCCGCCGAAGGCGGGTTCGGCCATCCGTCCGGGGCTCCGCTCGCCGACCACCCGAAGGCGGGACCTGCCATCCGTCCGGGGCTCCGCCCGCTGATGGCCCGAAGGCCCCGCCGGGGCCTTCGCCCGCCGAAGGCGGGTTCGGCCATCAGCCCTGCAACGCCTCCCACATCTCGCGGTCGCGCTCGGCCGTCCACACCCGCGGGGTG
>NZ_JBOCEF010000055.1:0-26496 GCF_050586345.1 Rhodovulum sp. DZ06 | reverse complement strand
CCCCCCCCCCCCCCCCCCCCCCCCCCCCCCCCCCCCCCCCCCCCCCCCCCCCCCCCCCCCCCCCCCCCCCCCGTCACGGCGCCCCCGGCAAGTCCCGCGCCGACCCTTCCCGCGGCTCTTCCGCCTCCCGCAGCTCCAGGCACATGCCCAGCAGCGCCGTCATCTCCGGGTCGTGCAGCCCCAGCGCCTCGAGATGCTTCACCAGCTGCGACAGGTATTCGAGGTTGGTCCCGAGATGCCCCTCGGCGAAGGCGATGCGGCCGGCGGCTTCCCGGTCCGGCAGGTCCACGAAGCGGTCATGGTCGTGCCTGGCGAGGAAGGCCAGCGCCTCGACCGGGCCCTGCGGGGTCTCCAGTTCCAGGAACTCGGGGATGTAGCTGCCGGCGATCATCTCGCGCATCCACATCAGCCGCGATTCCTCGTCCACCAGCGCGGCGGGGATGCGCATCACCACCCCGTCGCAGACATGCCCCGGCGCGCGGTCGAGCGCGGCCATCAACCCCGGCCGGTCCGGCGATCCGCGCCCGCCTTCAAGATGCAGGCAGAAGCGCCGCCGGAAGCCGTCGGCTTTGGCGTGGCGCAACTCGTCGAAGAACACGCCCGGGTCCCAGATCAGCGAGCCGTAGCCGAACACCCAGAGGTCCCTGTCCATCCGGCCCGCCAGCGTCTCGAACCGCGTCGCTTCGCGCTCCGGGTGGGTCAGGCGCCAGTCCGGCGGGCTGCCCAGCTGCTCGTGGTAGAGGTCGAACTGCGCGTAACGCTCGGCCATGTCGCGGAAGGTGGAAGTCGCCGGGTCCTGGATGCGGCCCTTCAGCTCGGGGCAGTATCGGAAGGCGGCGTCGGGGATGGGCATGGCGGCTCCGGGGAAGAGGGGCAGGGCGTCAGATCAGCGTCAGTTCGGCGACGCCGAGCGCGCCGCAGTCGAAGCGCAGGACGCCCGGCCCGACATGCATCCGCGGCGGCAGGTGGGCGCCGCAGAGCAGCGCCTCCCCCGCAGCCAGCGCCTCGCCGCGCGCGTTGAAATGGTTGGCGAGGCGGGCGACGGCCTCGAGCGGATGCATCGGCGCGGCGCCGGTCCGGTCCAGGATCACCTCGCCGTCGAGCGTGACGCGGGAGTGGAGGGCCCCCACCTCCACGTCCCCCGGCGGCAGGCCGGGGCCGCCGATCACCATGCCTTCGTTGAACACGCCGTTGGCGATGGCGGCGAGGGGGGGCGGATTGCCGTCGGTGCGCCGGTCCATCACCTCGAAGCCCGGATGCAGGCGGGCGACATGGGGGGCGACGGTCCCGGCCGTCCAGCCGCCGCCGGAAAGCTCGGCGCCGAGGATGGCGATGATCTCCGGCTCGAACCAGAAGGCGCGGAAATCCGCCGCCGGGATGCGGGCGGGAGAGGTGCGGACCTGGGCGGCGTAGACCGGGGCTGCGGCGGGGCCGGGCAGGCCGAGCGCCTCCCACTGGCCCGGGCCGTTGAAGGCGGCCTTGCGCCCGCCGACCCCGCCGCGCTGGGGGGCGAGCACGGCGCGCATCGCGTCCTGCACGTCCCATGCGGCGGCGAGCGGGTCGGGGCTTGCGGCCAGCGCCTCGGAGCAATCCGCGAAGGGGGCCTTGGCCGCGGCCTCGGCGGCGATCTGCGCACCGAGGGCGGCGACGTCGAAGGAAGGGGCTTCAGGCATGGGGATCGGCTCCGGTCTCGGCGATGGCGCGGATGCGGGCGACAAGGTTCGGGTGCGGCGCCAGCCCCTTCGCCTCGGCCTGCGCCCGGGCGGAAAGGCGGCGGGAGCCGGGGACGCGGGCCCCCTCGACGGCGCCGAAACGCTCCATCAGCTCGGTCATCTTCTTCGCATAGGCGCCGCCCGAGGCGCTCTCGGGATCGATGGCGATGGCGGTCTGGGCGAGGTCCGGCGGCGGGCCCACGTCGTCCAGCAAGGAGGAGGTCTGGCAGGCCAGCAGCCCGCCGCCGAGGCAGGCGGACATCACCTCGACCACCATGGCGAGGGCGGCGCCCTTCGGCCCGGCCATCGGCGCGACCAGCCCGTCCACCGCCTCGTCGATATCGGTGGTGGGGCGGCCGTCGCGGGTCAGCGCCCAGCCCTCGGGGACCTCGGTTTCCCCCGCCGCCTTCATGGCGAGGATCCGGCCCTTGGTCACGGCGCTGGTGGCCATGTCGATCACCAGCGGCGGGCCGCCGGGGACGGGGGCGGCGAAGGCGATGGGGTTGGTGCCGAACATCGGCGCGGCCCCGCCCCAGGGCGGCATGCAGGCGGTGGCGTTGCCGAAGACGAGCGCCACGCAGCCCGCCTCGGCCAGCGCCTCGGCCTGCAGCCCCGCGACGCCGAAATGGTTGGAGCGCACGATCGAGGCGATGGCGATCCCCTGTTCGCGCGCGATCCGCGGCAGGGCCCCCAGCGCCATGTCCCAGGCCGGGTAGGCGAAGCCGAGGCCCGCATCCACGCGCAGCGTGCCCGGCCCGGTGCGCTCTTCCGTCGGGATCGCGGTTCCGTCGATCTTCCCGGCGGCGACGCAGGCGGCATAGACCGGGG
This sequence comes from Rhodovulum sp. DZ06, assembly GCF_050586345.1. NCBI lineage: Bacteria > Pseudomonadati > Pseudomonadota > Alphaproteobacteria > Rhodobacterales > Paracoccaceae > Rhodovulum > Rhodovulum sp. DZ06. Next base: position 23,956 of record NZ_JBOCEF010000055.1, on the reverse strand, counting down.
TGCGCACCATCCCGTGGCCGCCCTGGCCCGACGCCTCGGCCAGCGCCAGCGCGCGGGCGGTGGAGGCGGCCTGGAGCGCGGAGGCGCCGGAGGCGGCGAAGGCGCGGGCCATCAGGGCCTCGGCCTCGGCCATGGAGAGGCGCAGTTCGGATCGCGCGTCGGGATCGGTCATGGAGCGGCTTTCGGACGGAGGGCGCGCCGGGGGAGGGCGGCGCGCGCAGATAAGGCTTCCTGACGGTTCAACCACGCCCCGCCGCGGAAGGCCAGCCGCGGCGGCTGCAAAACCGCGTTTCGGAATCGTGCGCGCCGCCCCCTCGCCAAGCCCTGCCGCCCGATGCAAGATGCCGGCAAATCACCGGGAGGGAGCCCGAAACCATGACCGACCTGCCGCGCCCCGCGCGCCTCTACACCGTCTCGACCGCGCCGAACCCGCGCCGCGTCCTCGCCGCCATGGCCCTGAAGGGGATCGAGATCCCGCTGGTCGAAATGGACATGGTGGTGAAGAAGGAGCAATACGCGCCCGACTACATCGCCAAGACCGGCCGCCCCGTGATCCCGGCGCTGGAGCTGGAGACCGGCGAGATCCTGACCGAGACCGTGGCCATCACCCGTTACCTCGACGCGCTGGTCCCCGAGCCGCCGCTCTTCGGTCGCGACCCGCTCGAAGCCGCGCGGATCGAGATGTGGCAGCGCCGGGCGGAGTTCGAGCTTCTGGTCCCCGTCGCCATGGTGTTCCGCCACGGCCATCCCGGGATGGCCGAGCTGGAAAGCCAGGTGGGCGACTGGGCCAGGGTGAACCTGCCGCGGGTGGAGAAGGGGTTCCAGATGCTCGAGGACCGGTTGCAGGCCAGCCCCTTCCTTGGCGGCGACGCGCTGTCGGTGGCGGACATCACCGCTTACATGGCCTGCGATTTCGCCAAGGTCAGCAAGCTGCGCCCGTCCGAGGACAAGACCGCCCTCGCCGCCTGGCAGGCGAAGCTGAAGGCGATGCCGGGCTTCGCGATGAAGAAGCCGGGCTGAGGCGCGGATGATCGGCGATCCGGCCCCGCTGGTCTATGACGCGCCGCTGCTGCTGGTCGGCGGCGCGCCGTTCTCCTCCCTGGCGCTCAACGCCGCCCATGCGGCGCTGGGGGGCGCGGCGCCCGTGGCGGCGGCGGATGGCGGGGCGGATCGGCTCGCCGCTTTGGGGCGGATGCCCGGGGCGGTGATCGGGGACATGGACTCGGTGGCGGATGCTGAAGCATGGCGCGCGCGGCTGGGGGACCGGTTCCTGCACGTAGCGGAACAGGACAGCACCGATCTGCAGAAATGCCTGCGCCTCACGCGCGCGCCGCTGACGCTGGGGGTCGGGTTCATGGACGGGCGGCTCGATCACACCCTCGCCGCCCTCACCGCGCTGGTCGAGGCGCGGATGGCGGGGCGGTCGGTCGTGCTGCTGGGCGAGGAAGACTGCGCCGCCGCCCTCCCGACGCGCTGGTCGGCGCGGGTGGGGGCGGGGGCGCGGGTGTCGCTCTACCCGCTCGCGCCGGTGCGGGCGCTGGGCTGCGCGGGGCTGGAATGGCCCGCCGCGGGGCTGGATTTCGCCCCCGCGGGCCGCATCGGCACCTCGAACCGCGCCGCGGCGGAGGTGGTGGCGCTGGAGACCGACGCCCCCGGCATGGTCGCGGTGCTGCCGCGCACCAGCCTTCCCGCGCTCCTCGAAAGCCTCGCCGCCGGGACGTGACGGCGAGGCCCCCCGCGCCGCGGGCTCAGCACTCCGGCAGGTTGACCGCGAGCCCGCCCAGCGAGGTTTCTTTGTAGCGGTGGTTCATGTCGCGCCCCGTCTGGCGCATCGTCTCGATGCACGCATCCAGCGGCACCACGTGTTCGCCCTCGCCCCGCAGCGCCAGCGACGCCGCGGTCAGCGCCTTCACCGCGCCGACCCCGTTGCGCTCGATGCACGGCGCCTGCACGAGGCCCTTCACCGGGTCGCAGGTCAGCCCCAGGTGATGCTCCAGCGCGATCTCCGCCGCGTGCTCGACCTGCTCGGCCGTGCCGCCCATCACCGCGCAGAGCGCCGCGGCGGCCATGGAGGCGGCCGAGCCGACCTCGCCCTGGCAGCCGACTTCCGCGCCCGAGATCGAGGCGTTGAAGCGGATCAGCCCGCCCACGGCGGCGCCGGTCAGCAGCATCTCGCGCACGTCCTCGGGCGCGCCGCCGCATTCGGCCAGCCAGTACTGGATGCAGGCCGGGAACACGCCCGCCGCGCCCATCGTGGGGGCGGTGACGACGCGCCCGCCCGCGGCGTTCTCCTCGTTCACCGCGATCGCGTACATCGACAGCCGCTCCGAGGACGCGTGGGGCGCCAGCCGGTTGTCCACCGTGCGCAGCTTCTCCTGCAGGCCGCGCGCGCGGCGCCGGACATTGAGGCCGCCGGGCAGGATCCCCTCGCCCGCCAGCCCGCGGTCCATGCAGGACTTCATCGCCGCCCAGATCGTGTCCAGCCCCGCGTCGATCTCCTCGTCCGTGCGGAAGGCGCGCTCGTTCGCGCGTTTCAGCCCGGCCACCGACAGGCCCGATTTCTTCGCCATCGCCAGCATCTCGGCGGCCGAGCGGAACGGGTAGGGGGCGGCCTTGTCCACGGGCTCGTGGCGCACGTCGCGCGCCAGCTCCCGCTCATCCACCACCACGCCGCCTCCGACGGAGTAATAGACCTTGCGCTGGGCCAGCGCGCCGGCGGCGTCGAAGGCTTCGAGCGTCATCGCGTTGGGGTGGCCTTCCAGCGGCGGGCCCATGTCGAAGATGATGTCCGCCTCGGGGTCGAGGCGCATCTCGGGCAGCCCCTCGGGGGTCACCGTCCTGGTGCGCGACAGCTCCGCCAGGGCGGCCTCGGCCTCCTCCATGTCCATGGTGGCGGGCACGAAGCCCAGGAGGCCGAGGGCCGCGGCCCGGTCGGTCGCGTGGCCCTTGCCGGTCAGCGAGAGGGACCCGTGCAGCGTGCAGCGCAGCGCCGCGGGCGCGCCCGCGCCGGGGATCGGGTCCTCCTGCCCGCGCAGCGCGTCGAGGAACCGGGCGCAGGCCAGCATCGGCCCCATGGTGTGGGAGCTCGACGGGCCGACGCCGATGCGGAAGATGTCGAAGACGGAGATGAACATCGGGCCTCCTGGGGGCTTTGTCCGGGGCAGGGTGCACCGCAGCGCGCGACCCGTCACGCACGGAAACGACCCGGGCGGGCGGGAAAGCGAAGCGCGCGCCCGTTCAGCGCGGTTCAATCGGGGGCGAAACCCGCTATAACCATGGCGAGTCGCGGCCCCCGCAGGGGCGGCGCGCGCGCTCACGCCCACCTCCCCCCAGCGCGCCCCCCCGCATCGCGGGGCGCCGCTTCAAGCCGCAGGACCGCCATGACCCGCGAACTCTCCGCCGCCGACATCGCCAAGCGCGCCGCCGCGAAGGAGGCCGTCGCCCTCGTCGAGGACGGCATGCGCCTCGGGCTCGGCACCGGCTCCACCGCCGCCTGGTACGTGGAGCTGCTGGCCGAGCGCGTGAAGGCCGAGAAGCTGAACGTGATCGGCGTGCCCACCTCGGTGCGCACCGGCAAGCAGGCCGAGAGCCTCGGCATCAAGCTCACCACCCTGGACGAGGCCGGCTGGCTCGACCTCACCGTCGACGGGGCGGATGAGTTCGACCCGGACCTGAACCTGATCAAGGGGGGCGGCGGCGCGCTGCTGCAGGAGAAGATCGTCGCCACCGCCTCGGACCGCGTGGTGATCCTGACCGACCCGACCAAGCAGGTCGAAAGCCTCGGGGCCTTCCCGCTGCCGGTCGAGGTGATCCCCTTCGGCTGGGAGACGACGCGCGCGATCATCGAGGACCTGCTCGAGACGCTCGACGTCGACGGGCGCGAGACGGTGCTGCGGATGAACAAGGATGAGCCGTACCTGACCGATTGCGGCCATTTCATCATCGATTTGCACCTCAAGCGCATCGGCGACGCCGAGGAGCTGTCGGACGCCCTGAACCGCATCGCGGGCGTGGTGGAGAACGGCCTCTTCATCGACATCGCCGACGAGATCATCGTCGGGCACGAGGACGGCACCGCCGACGTCATCGTCTACGAGGACGAAGACGAGGACTGAGGCGCCGCGCCGCCCCGCCGCGCGCCCCCCGCGGGGGGGCGCGCGCTCTCGTGCGGCTCACGGCCGCGCGCGCGGGGTTTGTGCCGGGGGCGGGGGGCGCCTAACTCACGCTCCTGACACAGCGGAGCAATGGCGGGCCTGATGCGCCCGCGCCGGGGCGGGCCGATCCCGCCCCGCGGGCGATTCAAGCGAGGACGATATGGATTACGACTACGACCTGTTTGTCATCGGGGGCGGTTCGGGCGGCGTGCGCGCGGCCCGCGTGGCGGCGTCGCACTGCGCGCGCGTGGCGATGGCCGAGGAGTACCGCATGGGCGGCACCTGCGTCATCCGCGGCTGCGTGCCGAAAAAGCTGATGGTCTACGCCTCGGGCTTCGCGGAGGCGTTCGAGGACGCCGCGGGCTTCGGCTGGACCGTGGGCGAGCGCTCCCACGACTGGTCGGCGCTGATCGCCGCGAAGGACAAGGAAATCACCCGGCTCGAGGGGGCGTACACCCGCAACGCCGAGGCCTCGGGGGTGGAGATCCACCGCACCCGCGCGACGCTCACCGGGCCGAACAGCATCCACCTCGCCGATCACGGCCACGAGGTGACGGCGAAGACGATCCTGGTGGCCACCGGCGGCACGCCCTTCGTGCCGGATTTCGAAGGCTCGCACCACGCCATCACCTCGAACGAGGTGTTCGACCTGACCGCGCGGCCTTCGCGCATCGTGATCGTCGGCGGCGGCTACATCGCCTCGGAATTCGCCGGGATTTTCAACGGCCTCGGCTCGAAGGTCACCCAGGTCTATCGCGGCGGCCAGATCCTGCGCGGCTTCGATGACGAGGTGCGCACCCACGTGGCGGACGCCATGCAGGCCCGCGGCATCGACATCCGCTGCATGACCGACGTGGAGAAGATCACCGGGACCCCGGGGAACTACACCGTCACCCTGACCGGCGGCGCGGGCGAGATCGAGGCCGACTGCGTGATGTACGCCACCGGCCGCATCCCGAACACCGAGGGGCTCGGCCTCGACAAGGCCGGCGTGGCCCTCGGCCCGCGCGGCGAGGTGCTGGTCGACGCGCTCTCGCGCACCAACGTGCCCTCGGTCTGGGCCGTGGGCGACGTGACCGACCGCATGGCGCTGACCCCGGTCGCGATCCGCGAGGGCCAGGCCTTCGCCGAGACGGTCTTCGCCGGGGTCGAGACCCGCGCCGACCACGCCATCGTGCCGACCGCGATCTTCACCCAGCCCGAGATCGGCACCTGCGGCATGTCCGAGGAAGAGGCGCATGGCGTCGCGGAAACCCATGGCGGGATCGAGATCTACTCGGCGGCCTTCCGCCCGATGATGAACACCCTCTCGGGGCGCGACGAGCGGATGCTGATGAAGCTCGTCGTCGGCAAGGAAAGCCGCAAGGTGCTCGGGTGCCACGTGGTCGGCCACGCGGCGGGCGAGATGATCCAGATGGCGGGCGTGGCGATGAAGATGGGCGCCACCAAGGAGGATTTCGACCGCACCGTCGCCGTCCACCCCACCGCGGCGGAAGAACTGGTGACGATGAAGACGCCGACCCGCTGAGGCGCGGCGCGAGCCGGGCAGGGGGCGAAATCCCCCCCTGCGGCGACCCGCGCAGGCCCGCGGGGGGTTGAACACGCGCCCGCGCGGTCCAACTCTGGCAGGCAGGCTCCGCGCGCGCGCGGCGGTCGCGCGGCGGTCGCGCGGCGGTGAAGCGCGGCGGTGAAGGCGGAGACAATGGGCGCCCCGGCGCAGGGGGCGCGATCCGGCGGACGGGCCGGAACGGACGGAAGATGACCGGACCATCGCGCGCCCCGCGGCGCGCGCGGCCCGGCCAAGGAGGACAGGACAAAGATGCCTTTCAGCAATAATTCCGGCGGCCCCTGGGGCGGCGGCGGAAACAAGGGCGGCGGCGGCCGCGGCCCCTGGGGCGGCGGCTCCGGCGGGGGCGGCGGCGGCGGCGGCCAGGGCGGCGGCGGCAACGGCCAGGGCCCTGACGTCGACGAACTCATTCGCCAGGGCCGGGACCGGCTGAAGGTCATCTTCGGCGGCGACGGCAATGGCGGCGGCGGCAATGGCCGTCCCGGCGGCGGCGAGCCCGAGGGCCTCGGCCGCGGCGGCTGGACGCTGCTCGCGCTGTTCGGCGCGGCGGCCTGGGTCTGGGCCTCGATCTACACCGTGGCCCCCGAGGAACGCTCGGTCGAGCTGCTGTTCGGCGAGGAAAGCGGGATCGGCGAGCCGGGCCTGAACGTGGCTCCCTGGCCCTTCTTCACCTATGAGAAGCTGCCCGTCACGCGTGAGAACATCATCAACATCGGCGACGCCCAGAGCACCACGGCCTTCAACGCCGGGCGCAATGGCGGCCGACCGGCCGATACCGGCCTGATGCTGACCGGCGACGAGAACATCGTCGACATCGACTTCCAGGTGGTCTGGAACATCTCCGACCCGGCGAAGTTCCTGTTCAACCTGGCCGAGCCCGACGCGACCATCCGCGCCGTGTCGGAATCCGCGATGCGCGAGGTGATCGGCCGCTCCGAGCTCAAGCCGATCCTCAACCGCGACCGCGCCATCGTCAGCCAGGAGGTGCAGGCGCTGATCCAGGGCACGCTCGACAGCTACGAGTCCGGCGTGAACATCGTGCGCGTGAACTTCGACAAGGCCGACCCGCCCGAGCAGGTCATCGACGCCTTCCGCGACGTCCAGGCCGCGGCCCAGGACCGCGACCGCGCCGAGAAGCAGGCCGAGGCCTATGCCAACCAGCGCCTCGCCAGCGCCCGCGGCGAGGCCGCCCAGCTGGTGCAGGAAGCCGAGGCCTACTCCGCCCGCATCGTCAACGAGGCCGAGGGCGAGGCCGCCCGCTTCGTGTCGGTCTATGACGAATACGCCCAGGCCAAGGACGTCACGCGCAAGCGCCTCTACATCGAAACGATGGAGCGGGTGCTGTCGGGCGTCGACAAGATCGTCATCGACGACGCCATCTCCTCCGGCGGCGGCCAGGGCGTGGTGCCCTACCTGCCGCTGAACGAGCTGCGCAAATCCGGGGGGGCGAACTGATGAGCCAGGTGAAAAAAGCCCCGATCATCCTCGGCGCCGTCGGCGTGGCGCTGTTCGCGATCTACAACTCGGTCTTCATCGTCGACGAACGCCAGCAGGCGCTCAAGCTGCGCTTCGGCCAGGTCGTCGGCCAGACCGAGGGCTACCGGGACCCCGGCCTCTACTTCAAGGTGCCGGTCATCGACCGGATCGCCTATTACGAGGACCGGATCCTGCCGATCGAGACCTCCTCGCTCGAGGTCACGCCGCTGGACGATCGCCGCCTGGTGGTCGACGCCTTCGCGCGCTGGCGCATCACCGACCCGCTGCGCTTCCGCCAGTCGGTGTCGAACGAGCAGGCCGCCCTGCCGCGGCTGGAGCGCGTGCTGAACGCCGCGATCCGCGAGGTGCTCGGCGGCGTGGTGTCGGACGCGATCCTGTCCTCGGACCGGATCGAGCTGATGAACCAGATCCGCGCCTCGGCCCGTCGCTCGGCCCAGACCCTGGGCGTCGAGATCATCGACGTGCGGATGCGCCGCGCGGACCTGCCGACGCAGAACCTGCAGGCGACCTTCCAGCGCATGCAGGCCGAGCGTGAGCGCGAGGCGGCGGACGAGCGCGCCCGCGGCCAGGAGGCGGCGCAGAAGGTCCAGGCCAATGCCGACCGCCAGGCGGTGGAGCTGGTCTCGGAGGCGCGCAAGCAGTCCGAGGTGATCCGCGGCGAGGCCGACGCGCAGCGCAACCGCGTCTTCGCCGAGGCCTTCGGGCGCGACCCGGAGTTCTTCGCCTTCTACCGCTCGCTGCGCGCCTATGAGCAGTCGCTCAAGGGCTCCAACTCGACCCTCGTGATTTCGCCGAACTCCGAGTTCTTCGAATATCTCGACGGCGCCGCGGCCAGCCCGCAGTGACCTGAACGGGGCCCGGGCGGAAACGCCCGGGCCCCTCGCTTTCCAAGCGGGGCGTCGGCCCGTCCGCCGCCGCCGCCCCTCGCCTTCCCCGCCTGCCGCCCGGATCCCGAATGAGAGACCTTCTGAACGCGATCGCGCTGCTCCTCGCCATCGAGGGGCTGCTCTTCGCCGTCTTCCCCGACACCATGCGCATCCTGCTGGCCCGCACGGCGCTGGAGCCGCGCGAGCTGCTGCGCCGCGTCGGCCTCGTCTCGGCCCTCGTGGGCGTCGGGCTGCTCTGGCTGGTGCACTGAGCGGGCGGGCCCCGCCCGCGGCCCCCCCCCCGCCCGGGACCGGCCCGCGCGCCGGCCCCCCCGCGCCGGGCCCCCCGCGCCCGATCACGCGATCTGTCCTTGGCCCCGGCTCTCGGCCATGTGATGCTCTGGCGGGATCAACATCTTGCGCCGTCGCCGGAAAGACACATCTGGTTGGGGCAAGTCGCAAACGGCCGCGTCCCCTTGGCGGAGGACCGGCGCCGGTCTCCGGCCCGCCCCTCCGCGCCTCGCGGCCCTTTGTTCAACCGGAGGACCCAAATGCCATTCGACCGCATTCCCACGCCCGCCGCGCCCCGCGCGCGCCGGCGCCGCGGCATCGTCGGGGGCGCCGCCGCCCTCGCCGCCGCCTTCATGGTCGCCCTCACGCCGCTCAGCCAGGCGGTCGCGCGCGGCGCGCCCGAAAGCTTCGCGGACCTTGCCGAGAAACTCTCCCCGGCGGTGGTCAACATCTCCACCAGCCAGACGATCAACGCGCCCGAGCGCCCCAGCGGCCCGCGCCTGCCCGAGAATTCGCCGTTCCGCGAGCTGTTCCCGGACCTGTTCGGGGACGAGGGCGACGCGCCCCGCCGCGGCCCGCGCAAGGCGTCCTCGCTCGGCTCGGGCTTCGTGATCTCGGCCGACGGCTACATCGTCACCAACAACCACGTCATCGACGGCGCGGACGAGATCAAGGCGAACTTCGCCGACGGCTCCTCGCTCGACGCGCGGCTGATCGGCACCGATCCGAAGACCGACATCGCGCTGCTGAAGGTGGAACCCGATGCGCCGTTGACCTTCGTGTCCTTCGGCAATTCCGACGCCAGCCGCGTCGGCGAATGGGTGCTGGCCATCGGCAACCCGTTCGGCCTCGGCGGCTCGGTCTCGGCCGGCATCATCTCGGCCCGCAACCGCAACATCAACGCCGGGCCCTATGACGACTTCATCCAGACCGACGCCGCCATCAACCGCGGCAACTCGGGCGGGCCGCTGTTCAACATGGACGGTGAAGTGATCGGCGTGAACACCGCCATCATCTCGCCCTCGGGCGGCTCGATCGGCATCGGCTTCTCGGTCCCCTCGGCCATCGCCTCGCGCGTGGTCGACCAGATCCAGGAATACGGCGCCACCCGCCGCGGCTGGCTGGGCGTGCAGATCCAGACCGTGACGCCGGAACTGGCCGAGGGGCTCGGGCTCGAGGCCGCCGCCGGCGCGCTGGTCACCGGCGTGGTCGATGACGGCCCGGCCGCGGATGCGGGCATCGAGGTCGGCGACGTGATCATGCGTTTCGACGGCAATGAGGTCGACGCGATGCGCGACCTGCCGCGCATGGTCGCCGAGACCGAGGTCGGCAAGGCGGTCCGCGTGGTGGTCTGGCGCAAGGGCGAGAGCCGCACGCTGAAGGTCACGCTGGGCCTGCTCGAGGAAGAGCCGCCGGTGCAGAACGCCTCGGTGACCCAGGACGAGGCCCCGGCGGAAGAGGCCGAGGTGCTGGGCCTGGCGCTCGGCCCGCTCACCGACAAGCGCCGCGAGGCGTTCGGCATCGCGGGCGACGTCTCGGGCGTGCTGATCACCGAGGTGAACCCCGACGGCGCCGGCGCCGAGAAGGGCCTGCGCCAGGGCGACGTGATCGTGGAGGTCTCGCTGGAGCCGGTGAGCGATCCCAAGGACGTGGCCGACAAGGTCGCCGAGGCGCGCGAGAACGGGCGCAAGTCGGTGATGATGCTGGTGCACACCCGCGGCGAGGGGCGCTTCGTGGCGCTGTCGCTGGAGGAGTGACGCCCCCGTCTCCGCCGCGGCGGGGCAGGGCGCGGGGCGGCGCGGCCGGGAGGGGCGCGCCGCCCTTTTTCATGGGCTGCGGCGGGCGGTTTCCCCGCGTTGCGGGCGGCCTGCGGCGGGGGGTGCGTTTCGTTGGATTCTTTGCTGGAAAAGCGGTTGCGCCCGCTTCGCGCCCTCAATATACCGGTCGGCGGAGACGTGGCCGAGTGGTCGAAGGCGCTCCCCTGCTAAGGGAGTATACCTCATAAGGGTATCGAGGGTTCGAATCCCTTCGTCTCCGCCACAACCCCCTGGGGACGTGGGCGAAATGACGGGCCGGTCGGCGAAGCAGCCGACCGGCCCTTCGCGTTTCAGGCCGCCCGCCCGCGCCGCGGGCCGCCCGCGTCCGGCCGCTCCGGGCGCCCCTGCCGCCCGCATCCCTGGCGCCCGGATCCCTGGCGCCTAGCCGCGATAGGTCCGCGCCTCCATCGGCACGTCCTCGATCATCCGCAGCAGCCCCTGCAGCAGCAGGTCCTCGGCCCGGTTGCGCACCGCCCGCGGGTGCCAGACCACGTGCACGTCGATCGCCGGAAGGTCCTCGTAGGGCGGCGTCTGGTGCAGCAGCCCGTCCGCCACGTCCCGCGCCGCCACGTGGACGGGCAGGGGGCCGATCCCCAGCCCCGCCACGATCATCCGCCGCACCTCCTCGAGGTTCGAGGACATGCCGGTGATCTTCTCGCCCATCTTCGCCTGCGCCCGCATCACCGTCACGGGCTTCAGGACGTCCTGCAGCCGGTCGGTCTCGAAACTCACCGAGGTCTGGCCCGCGAGGTCGTCCAGCGTCAGGTTCGCCCGCCCGAAGAGCGGGTGCGGCGGGCCGCAGAACAGCCCGAAGAACTCCCTGTAAAGCCTGCGATATTCCAGCCGCGGGTTGGGCGAGCGCACGAGGCACACGGCGAAGGAGGCGCGCTTGGCCAGAACCTCGGCGATGGCGTCCGCGCTGGGGCGCACGTCGATCGACACGCTCGCGCGCGGGTGGGCGGCGTGGAACTCCCCCAGCGCCCGGTCCAGCAGCGGGCAGACGACGTGGCTGGCGAGCGCGATCCGCACATGCCCCTGCACCTCGTCCGTCAGCTCGCGCAGCAGGGTCGACAGGCGCAGCACCGAGCCCTGGATCTCCACCGCCTCGCGCAGCAGAAGCCGCCCCGCCTCGGTCAGCGCGTAGCGCCCCGGGGCGCGGTCGATCAGCCGTCGCCCGAGCCGGTCCTCGAGCTTCTTGAGCGCGGCCGAGACCGAGGGCTGCGCCAGCCGCAGCCGGGCGGCCGCGTCGGTGATCGAGCGGCTCTCGGCCAGGACCACGAATGTGCGCAACAGGTTCCAGTCCAGCTCGCGCGCGATGCGGTCGGGGTCGAAGGGATCCGGGGTCTCCATAGATCAAACCTATAATCAGGATCAGCCATATCTATTTGATCTATGTCTGGACCGCCCGCAGGCTTCCCGTCAACGCCGCCGACCAAGGTCGGCCTTGACCCGAAGCCAACCCGGAAGACGCATGAGCACGCTGGAAGCGCGAGACGCGCGACGCCCCTGGATATTGCTGTCGCCCGCCCTGACCGCCATCGCGCTGCTGCTGATCGCGCCGCTGTGCTTCATCGTCGTCTACAGCTTCTGGCTGCGCACGGCGACGGGGGCGGACATGGCGGGGTTCCACCTCGACAACTGGGCCGAGGCGCTGACCGACCCGTTCTACCGGGACATCCTGCTGAACACCCTGAAGATCGCCGCGGTCACCACGCTGGTCTGCGCGCTGATGGGCTATCCGGCGGCCTATTTCATCGCCCGCTCGAAGGGCAACAAGGCGATCCTGCTGCTGCTGCTGATGCTGCCCTTCTGGATCTCCTACATCATCCGCACGATGAGCTGGATCAACATCCTCGGGGTCTCGGGGGCGTTCAACTCGTTCTTCATGTGGGTCGGGATCACCTCCGAGCCGATCCAGATGCTCTACAACGAGACCACGGTGATCCTGGGGCTGGTGCACTTCCTGCTGCCCTTCATGATCCTCAACATCTTCGTGTCGCTCGACGGCATCGACCAGACGCTCGAGGACGCGGCCACCTCGCTCGGGGCCACGCGCTGGAAGGCCTTCACCGAGGTGACGCTGCCGCTGTCGCTGCCGGGGCTCGCGGCCGGGGGGCTTCTGTGCTTCGTGCTGGGGGCGGGGACCTACATCACGCCGCTGGTCCTTGGCGGGCCGACCGACGCGATGTTCGCCAACCTGGTGTTCGAGGCGATCATCACCCAGCTCGACTGGCCGCTCGGCTCGGCGCTCTCGCTCATGCTGCTGGCGGTGCTCGGCGTGCTGGTGGCGATCTACAACCGCTATCTCGGGATGGCGCAGCTGATGAAGGGGCTCGGGTGATGGGCGGCGGTCTTGGTCGGCGCCTGGTGAGCGCCTGGGCGGTTCTCGTCTATGTCTTCATGTTCCTGCCCGTCGCGGTGGTGGTGCTGCTGAGCTTCAACGCCAGCCAGTTCGGGTCCTTCCCGATGACCGGCTTCAGCTTCCGCTGGTTCGTGGAGCTGGCGCAGAACGACGCGATCCTGCGCGCCTTCCGCACCTCGATCATCCTCGGGCTGCTGACGGCGCTGATCTCCACCACGCTCGGGGTGCTGGCGGCGCTGGCGCTGGTGCGCCACAGGGTGCCCGGAAGCAACGCGGTCTCGACGCTGCTGATCGCGCCGATCCTGGTGCCCGAGGTGGTGCTGGCCGTCGCGCTGCTGCTGTTCCTCAACGCCCTCGGCATCCGCAAGAGCTTCGCGCTCCTGCTGTTCGGCCACGTGATCTTCACGCTGCCCTTCGTGATCCTGGTGGTGCAGGCGCGCCTCGTGTCGATCCGGCGCGACGTGGAGGAGGCGGCGATGTCCCTCGGGGCCGGGCCGATCCGCACCTTCTTCGAGATCACTCTGCCGCTGATGGCCCCGGCGGTGCTGGCCGGCGCCCTTTTCGCCTTCACCATCAGCTTCGACGACATCACCGGCACGCTGTTCTGGAAGCCCGGCGGGGTGGAGACGGTGCCGACGCAGATCTTCGCGATGCTGCGCAACTCGATCAGCCCCGAGATCAACGCCCTCGGGACCGTGATGATCGTGCTGACCGTGGGCCTGCCCCTGCTGGGCGCCGCCCTCGCGAGATACCTGAGCCGCAACGGCTGAGCGACAGAAGCGGCCCCCGAAGGCCGCCCTTCACCCCACCGACACGGAGAGCGACCACATGAAGAAGATGGACGACACCACCCGATACGAGCGCGCGCTGGAGCGGTACCGCAACGGCGACATGCCGCGCCGCCAGTTCCTCGGGCTGCTCGGCGCCGCGGGCGCGGCCTACGGCCTCGTGACCCCCTGCCGCGCCTACGCCCAGGCCGCGAAGGAGGTCCGCTTCGACGGCTGGGGCGGCGTCGTCTCGGAAGCCTTCCGCGCGCACGCCTTCGGCCCCTACACCGCCAAGACCGGGGTCGAGGTGGTCGACGGCACCTTCGGCGGCGGGGACGAGTACCTCTCCCGCGTCAAGGCCAGCCAGCCCGGCGAGTACAACATCGCCCACCTGTCGGGCGTGTTCGATTACGCGCGCTATCACGGGCTGGGCCTCGCGTCCGAGCTCAACGAGGCGAACATCCCCAACCTGCAATACGTGATCCCCAAGCTGGTCGACGTGTTCCGCGGGGTGTCGGACGGCAAGCTCTCCTGCGTGCCCTATGACTACGGCACCACCGGCATCGCCTATAACCGCAAGTACATCTCGGATGACGAGATGCAGGAGAAGGGCGCGAAGATCCTCATCGACGAGGGCAAGACGGGCAAGATCGCCGGCTGGGGCGACTGGCGCACCCGGATCTGGTTCGCCTCGCTGCAGACCGGGCAGGACCCGAACGGCGCGACGGACATGGACGCGGTCTGGGACGCCGTGCGCAAGCATCGCGACCTGTCGCTGAAGTACTGGGGCTCGGGCGCCGAGCTGATGAGCCTGCTGGCCGAGGAGGAGATCCACGTCACCGAGGGCTGGTCGGGCCGCATCTACGCGCTGCAGGAACAGGGCCACGACATCGGCTACATGGACCCGCCCAACGGCTATGGCTGGCAGGAATGCCTGTTCGTGCTCAAGGGCTCGCCCATGGCCGAGTGCGAGGAGCTGCTGAACTTCATGCTCGCCCCCGAGACCTCGATCGCGGTGGCCGAGGGGCAGAACTACCCGCCCGCGCTCGACCCGACCAAGGTCGATCTCGGCGACAAGATCCCGACGCTGCCCGCCTTCGATCCGACCGGCGCCCTGTCGGGGCTGACCTTCGCCGACCCGGCCTACTGGAACGGCAACGAGGCGGCCTGGTCGAAGATGTTCGGCCGGGTTCAGAAGGGCTACTGACGCCCCCGCATTCCGCCCCCCGCCCATCCCGGGCGGGTGTTGGCCCACGAACGGGCCGCCCCCCGCCCCGGACGCGCCCCCATATTGCGCGCCCGCGGGCCGGGGGGCGCGCCCCAGGGCCGGGGCGGAGGGGCATCTTCCCTCGCCGCATCGCCCCGGCCCGACCTTCCTTTCCGCGCGCCGCCGCCCCTTGGCCGGGGCGCGCGCCCATCCCCACGGGAACCCGCACATGAGCTCGGTCGTCCTTACCGACGTGGTCAAGCGTTTCAACGACTTCACCGCCGTCCACCCCACCTCGCTGGAGATCCCGGAGGGCGAGTTCGTCACGCTGCTCGGCCCCTCGGGCTGCGGCAAGACCACCACGCTGCGGATGATCGCCGGGCTCCTCGACCCCTCGGGCGGAGAGATCAGCATCGGCGGCAAGCGCATGAACGAGGTGCCGATCCACAAGCGCAACCTCGGCATCGTGTTCCAGAACTACGCGCTGTTCCCGCACCGCACCGTGGCCCAGAACATCGCCTTCGGCCTGCGCCACCGGGGCTTCGCGAAATCCGAGATCCCCGGCCGCGTCGCCGACGCGCTCGAGCTGGTGCAGCTGCCGGGCGTGGGCGACCGCTACCCGAAAGCGCTCTCGGGCGGGCAGCAGCAGCGCATCGCGCTGGCCCGCGCGGTGGTGACGGAACCCGAGGTGCTGCTGCTCGACGAGCCGCTCTCGGCCCTCGACGCCAACCTGCGCGAGGACATGCGCGTCGAGCTCAAGCGCATCCAGGAGCGGATCGGCGTGACCACCGTCTTCGTCACCCATGACCAGTCCGAGGCGCTGGCCATGTCCGACCGCATCGTGGTGATGTCCGCGGGCCGGGTCGAACAGGTCGGCGCCCCGGAGGAGGTCTACAACGCCCCCCGCACCGCCTTCGTGGCCGATTTCCTCGGGGCCTCCAACATCCTGGACGCCGCCTGCACCGGGCGGGACGCCGCCGCCGCCCTGCTCGACGCGCCGCCCTTCGGCCATGTCCCCGTGCCCGCCGCCCGGGCCGAAGGCGTCGCCCCCGGCCCCGCGCGGCTGGTGCTGCGGGCCGAGAAGCTGCTGCTGACCGCCCCCGGCGCCGCGCCGCCCGGCATGGCGACCGCCGAGGCGGTGGTGGAGACGGTCGACTACCAGGGCCAGACCGTGCGCTATTTCATCCGCGTCGGCGACCGGCAGTTCCAGGCCATCAACATGATCGACGAGCGGCCCTTCCCCGAGGGCGCCGCCGTCACGGCCGCCTTCCGCCCGCAGGACTGCGCGGCGCTGGGCGCGGAGGGCTGAGCGATGGGCCACCTCTTCTACCAGGCGCGCAACCGCAAGCCGGTGCTGGAACAGGCCCGCGGCGTCTACATGTGGGACACCGACGGGCGGCGCTATCTCGACGGCTCGTCGGGGGCGATGGTCTGCAACGTGGGCCATTCGCACCCCGCCGTGCTCGAGGCGATGCGCGCGCAGATGGAGAAATCCACCTTCGGCTACCGGCTGCATTTCGAGACCGAGGCCTCGGAGCGGCTGGCCGCCAAGCTGGCCGCGAAGGCGCCCGCGGGGCTCGGCAAGGTGTTCTTCGTCTCCGGCGGCTCCGAGGCGGTGGAGAGCGCGATGAAGCTCGCCCGCCAGCACGCGCTGGCGACCGGGCAGGGCAGCCGCTGGAAGGTCATCTCCCGCGCGCCCTCCTATCACGGCTGCACGCTGGGGGCGCTGGCGACCACCGGCTATTCGACCCTGACCGAGCCCTTCGCGCCGATGATGCGCGAGATGCCGAAGGTGCCCGCGCCGCGCGCCTATCTCGACGGGCTCGACCCCGCCGACCCGGCCACCGGGCGCGCCTATGCCGAGCAGCTCTCGCGCGCGATCGAGGCCGAGGGGCCCGAGACGGTGCTGGCCTTCCTGGTCGAGCCCGTCGGCGGCGCCTCCACCGGCGCGCTGGTCCCGCCCGCGGGCTACATGGAAGGCGTGCGCGAGGTCTGCGACCGCCACGGCATCCTGATGATCGCCGACGAGGTGATGACCGGCGCGGGCCGCACCGGCGCGTGGCTGGCGACCGAGCACTGGGATGCGCGGCCCGACATGGTGGTGATGTCGAAGGGCCTCGGGGCGGGCTACGCACCCCTCGGGGCGGTGATCGCCGATGACGCGCTGGTCGGGCCGGTGCTGGACGCGGGCGGCTTCGCCCACGGCTTCACCTATGCCGGCAACCCGCTGGCCTGCGCCGCCGGCCTCGCCGTCGCGGGGGTGGTCGAGGAGGAAGGTCTTTGCGCCAACGCCGCCGCCCGCGGCGACGCGCTGCTGGCCCGCCTGCGCGGGCTGATGGACCGGCACGAGGTGATCGGCGACGTGCGCGGCATGGGCCTTCTGACGGCGTTCGAGCTGATGGCCGACCGCGAGACGAAGGCCCCCCTGCCGCGGGGCCTCAACGCCCACCAGGTGGTGGTGGACGCGGCCTATGCGGCGGGGCTGATCGTCTATTCGCGCCGCACCCGCGACGGGATCGAGGGGGATCACATCCTCGTCTGCCCGCCGCTGATCGCCACCGACGCGCATCTCGAGGAGATCGAGGCGGGGCTGGAGACCGCGCTGGCGGCGCTCGCCGCGCAGAGGCCCGCGGCGGGCTGAGGCCCGCGCGCGCGCCGCAACGGACCCGAGGCGGCCCGGCAAGAGGCGCCCGGGCGGGGAAGGAAGCACATGTCGAAGATCATCATCACCTGCGCGGTCACGGGGTCGATCCACACGCCCTCGATGTCGCCGCACCTGCCGGTCACGCCGGACCAGATCGCCGAGCAGGCGCTGGGCGCGGCCGAGGCGGGGGCGGCGATCCTGCATCTCCACGCGCGCGACCCGGCCGACGGGCGCCCCTCGGCCGACCCGGCGCATTACGCCGCCTACCTGCCGCGGCTGAAACAGGCCGCGGGCGCGGTGCTGAACCTGACCACGGGCGGCAGCGCGGTGATGAGCCTCGAGGACCGGCTCGCCGCCCCGAAGGCCTTCGCGCCCGAGATGTGCAGCCTCAACATGGGGTCGATGAACTTCGCCCTGCACCCGGCGGCCGAGAAGATCACCGACTGGAAACACCCGTGGGAGCGGCCCTTCCTGGAGAATTCCGACGACCTGGTGTTCAAGAACACCCCGCGCGACATCGCCCGGATTCTGAAAGATCTCGGCGAGGACCGCGGCGCCCGGTTCGAGTTCGAGTGCTACGATGTCGGGCACCTCTACATGCTGCGCCATTTCTTCGACAGGGGCGCGGTCACGCCGCCGCTGTTCATCCAGTTCGTGTTCGGCGTGCTGGGGGGGATCGGCGCCGACCCGGCGCACCTGCTGCACCTGAAGGAGACGGCGGACAAGCTCTTCGGCTCGGATTACGCCTTCTCGGTCCTCGCCGCCGGGCGCTGGCAGATGCCGATGGCGACCATGGCCGCCGCGCTGGGCGGGCATGTGCGCGTGGGGCTCGAGGACAGCCTGATGATCTCCCGCGGCCAGCTCGCGCAGGACAATGCCGAGCAGGTCGCCAAGATCCGCCGCATCGTCGAGGAGCTGGGCCGCGACCCCGCGACGCCGGACGAGGCGCGCGGGATGCTCGGCCTCAAGGGCGCCGACCGCACCACGATCTGATCCCGCTTCCCGCGTCCGCCGCACTGCGCCGCACTGCGCCGCAGTCCCGTCGACGCCCCACCCATGACGCCGCCGACCGGCGGAAAGGAGCCCCATGAAAGCCGTGTTCGACCAGCGCCAGTGGCGCCATGACCCCAAGCACTTCATGGCCAACGGCGCGATCAAGCCCAATCCCGAGCAGCCGAAGCGCATCGAGATCCTGCACGCCGCCGCCGAGGCCGCCGGCTGCAGCTTCGAGGTCCCCGCGGATCACGGCCTCGGCCCCATCGCCGCCGTGCACACGGCCGAGTACCTGACCTTCCTGCGCAATATCTATCCGCGCTGGCGGCGGATCGAGGGCGCGGGCGAGGAGGTGATCCCCAACATCCACCCCGCCCGGCGCACGGACGGCTATCCGAAATCCGCCGTCGGCCAGGCCGGGTACCACCAGGCCGACACCGCCTGCCCGATCGCGGAAGGGACGTGGGAGGCCGCCTACTGGTCCGCCCAGACCGCGATCCACGCCGCCGACCTCGTGGCCGGGGGCGCGCGGGCGGCCTACGCCCTTTCGCGCCCGCCGGGGCACCACGCGTTCGAGGACCTGGCGGGCGGCTTCTGCTTCCTCAACAACTCCGGCATCGCCGCGGAACGCCTGCGCGCGAAGGGCTTCCGGCCCGCGATCATCGACGTGGACGTGCATCACGGCAACGGCACCCAGGGCATGTTCTACGCCCGCGGCGACGTGCTGACCGTGTCGATCCATGCCGACCCGGCGCGGTTCTACCCGTTCTTCTGGGGCCACGCGCAGGAGCGGGGCGAGGGCCCGGGCCTGGGGTTCAACCTCAACATCCCGCTCGCGCGCGGCACCGGCGACGACGCCTACATGAAGGCGCTGGACGTCGCGCTGGAGCGGGCCGAGAGCTTCGGCGCCGACGCGCTGGTGATCGCGCTGGGGCTGGACGCGTCGATCGACGATCCGTTCCAGGGGCTGGCGGTGACCCAGGACGGCTTCGCGCGCATCGGCGCCGCCATCGCGAAGATGGGCCTGCCGACGCTGATGGTGCAGGAGGGGGGCTATATCTCGGACACGCTGGGGGCCAACCTGACCCGCACCCTGGCGGGCTTCGCGGAGGCGTCATGACCGCCGCAAGCCCCGCCGACGCCGCCCCCACCACCGCCCCCAACGCCGCGGACGTCATCGTCATCGGCGGCGGCATCGCCGGGATCAGCGCCGCCGCCGCCATGGCGCGGGAGAGGTCGGTGATCGTGCTCGAGGCCGAGCGCGCCCCGGGGACCCATTCCACCGGCCGCTCCGCCGCGATCTTCATCCGCAACTACGGCAACGCCACGCTGCGCGCGCTCAACGCCGCCTCGGCCGCCGCCCTCGAGGACCCCGAGGCGGGGTTCGGCGAAGGCTTCGACGGCGCCGCGGGCCCCGGGGGCGCGCTGCTCTCGCCCCGGGGCGAGCTGATGATCGCCACCGAGGACCAGCTCCCCGCGCTCGAGGCCTATCTCGACGGCTCCTCGGGGCTGGAGCGGCTGACGGGCCCGGAGGCGGCGGCGCTGGTGCCGATCCTGCGCCCCGACCGCATCGTCGCCGCGGCGCTGGAGGCGGACGCCCAGGACATCGACGTCGACCGGATGCTGGCCGGCTGCCTGCGCCTGCTGCGCGCCCGCGCCGGGGCCGATGCGCTGCGCACCGGCGCGCCCGTCGCCGCCATGACCCGCAAGGGCGGGACCTGGCGGATCGAGGCGGGGGGCGAGACCTGGGAGGCGCCGCTGGTGGTCAACGCCGCCGGGGCCTGGGCGGGCCGCGTCGCCGCGCTGGCCGGGGCGCAGGAGGTGGGGCTGACCCCGCTGCGCCGCTCGGCCGCGCTGCTGCCCGCGCCGGGGGGGCGGGACATGTCCCGCTGGCCGATGTTCGTCTCGGCCGCGGAGACGTTCTACGCCAAGCCGATGGGCGGCAAGCTGATGGTCAGCCCCGCCGACGAGGACCCGGTGGAGCCGCATGACGCCTGGCCCGACGACATGGTGCTGGCCGAGGGGCTGGACCGCTACGAGCAGGCGGTGACCGAACCCGTCACGCGGCTCGAGGCGAGCTGGGCGGGGCTGCGCACCTTCGCGCCCGACCGCACCCCCGTGGCGGGGTTCGACGCGCGGGCCGAGGGCTTCCTGTGGCTGGCCGGGCAGGGCGGCTACGGGGTGCAGACCGCGCCCGCCATGGCGCGCATCGCCGCGGCGCTGATCGCCGGGCGCGCCCCCGCCGGACTCCCCCCCGCGGTGATCGCGGCGCTTGACCCGAAGCGCTTCGCGGGCTGAGAGGAACCGGGCGCGGCCCGCGCCCCCGTTTCCCGGGCGGCGCGCGCCGACCGACAGGACAACCGCAAGAAGGAGAGGCCCGATGGCCGAGATCATCCGCAAGCATACCGGGGCGCGCATGTCCCAGGTCGTCATCCATGGCGACACCATCTACCTCGCCGGCCAGGTGGGGACCGAGGGCGCCTCGGTGACCCAGCAGACCCGGGACTGCCTCGCCGCGGTCGACAAGCTGCTGGCCGAGGCCGGGTCGGACAAGTCGCACATGCTGCAGGCGACCATCTGGCTCGCCGACATGGCCGATTTCGCCGAGATGAACGCGGTCTGGGACGCCTGGGTCCCCGAGGGCGCCGCCCCGACCCGCGCCTGCGGCGAGGCCAAGCTGGCCGCGCCGGGCTACACGGTCGAGGTGATCATCGTCGCGGCCAAGGCCTGATCGGGACCGCCCCCGGCGCGCGGCGCCGTCCGCGCCGCCCCGCCGGGGCCCCTTGCCACGCGAAGCGGCGGGCGCATCCCCTGCGCCCGCCGCCGTCCTGTTCCGGGGCGCGCCCCGGCGCCCTCGCGCGCTTCAGCCGCGCCGCCGCCGCGCCAGCGCCAGCGCCCCGAGGCCGAGCGCCAGCAGCGGCCCCGCCGCCGGGACCGGCACATCCGCGACCGCGAGCGCGCGCCACTGGCTCGTCGCATCCATCTGCAGCGTCTGCGCGGCCTGCAGCGTCACCCGCAGCAGGAAGTCGACCGAGGCCGAGGCCCCCGCCATCCCCGCCCCGCCGCCGAGATCCCCGGCCATGGCGGCGGCGGCCACCCCCAGCCGCCCCGTCGCGCCCGGGTCGTAGTCGGTCGACAGGCTCATGGCCGCGAGGGGGCCGTTCGCGAAGCCGTCCTCCTCGATCGGGGCGAGGGCGCTGAACAGGATGTCGAGCGGCCCGTCGCTCTCGAAGAACAGGTCCGCCGAGGCGAGGCTTTCGGCGAAGGAGACCATCCCGTCCGCCTGCACCGAGGTCGCGACCGAGAGCGTGCCCTCGATGTTGAAGGACAGCGTGGCGGCGGTGAGGTTGCGCAGCAGGAAGCTGCGGGTGTGATCCCCGAAGGCGAGGCCCGAGGCGCGGTGCGTCTCGGTCGTGATCTGCGCCTGCGCGAGGGCGTCGCCCTCCCGGCTGTAGGCGACCGTCGAGGCGCCGTTGCCGGGGTTCGAATCCAGCGCGCTCTCGGCCCAGAGCGCCATCGCGTAGCCGCCGTAGCCGCCCTCGGTCCCGCCGTTTCGAAGGCTGCTGCTGTAGCCGCTGAAGATCGAGGGGGCGGCGGGCGACGTGCCGTCGATGATCGTCGTCTCTCCCGCATCCTCCACCGCGTCGGGGGAGGAGAGGGCGCTCTGGACCTGGTGGTCGAAGTCGGGGCTGCTTTCGACCTCGAGCCCCGGCGGGACCTCGCCGCCGCCGATGGTCAGCACGATGCCGTATTGCAGCGTCGCGTCGGCGTCGATGGGCAGCGCGGCGGCCGGCTGGCCGAAGGCGGCGGCGGCGGCGATGGCGGCGGCGGCGAAGGTGAAGCGGCGCATGTCGTGAAATCCCCCTCTCGAGACGGCCCCAGCCCCCCGGAAGGCGGGGGCGCGGGCGGTTCGGCAGGGTCTCACGGCGCCGATGAACGCAGCCCGTCGCGCGCCGTTCAGGGTCGGGCGCGCGCCGGGCAACGCGGCGGGGACAGGCGCGCGGGGCGCCTCAGTCCCGCCCCTCCCAGTAGGGCGCGCGCAGCTCGCGTTTCAGCACCTTGCCGATCTCCGAGCGCGGCAGGCTGCCCCGCAGCTCGACCTTCGCGATGCGCTGGGTCTTGCCGAGGTTTTCATTGGCCGCCGCCCGGATCGCCTCGGGGTCCGCGTTCGCCCCCGCGCGCGGCACCACCAGCGCCAGCGGCGTCTCGCCCCACTGGTCCGAGGGGATGGCGATGACGGCGGCCTCGGCCACGTCGGGGTGCTTGACCAGCTCGGCCTCGAGGTCCGCGGCATAGATGTTGAACCCGCCCGAGATGATCATGTCCTTGCGCCGGTCCATCAGCTCGATGAACCCGTCCTCGTCGATCCGGCCCATGTCGCCGGTGCGGATCCAGTGGCCGCCCTCGGGATCGGTCCAGATCATCTCGGCGGTCTTGTCCGGCAGGTTCCGGTACGCGGTCATCATCGAGGGCGCGCGGCCGACGAGCTCCCCGAACGCGCCCTGCGGCAGGACGTTCCCCGCCTCGTCGATCACCAGCGCCTCGGAGCCTTCGGGCGGGCGGCCGACCGTGTGCAGCTTGTCGGGCCAGGCGGCGCAGTCGAGCACGCAGGTGATGCCGCCCTCGGTCATGCCGTAGATCTCGATCAGGTTGCCCGGCCAGCGGGCCATGACGTCGGCGGCCACCTTGGCGGGCAGGTGGGCCGAGGTGGAGTATTTGCGCTCATAGGACGACAGGTCGTAGCGGTCGAACTCGGGATGGGCCATCAGGCGCATGTACTGGACCGGGACCAGCATCGCGTGGGTGATCTTGAGGGCCTCGGAGGTCTTCAGGAACGCCTCCGCGTCGAACTTGGGCATGATGGCGAGCGTGCCGCCCTGGACGAGGGCGGCGAGGGCGGCGACGAGGGTGGTGTTGGAGTAGAGCGGCGTCGACATCAGCGCCCGCGCGCCCGAATGCCAGCCGAGCCGGTCCATGCGCTGCATCTGCCGGGCGCGGAAGCGGTTGTCGTGCTGGATGCCCTTGGGCGTGCCCGTGGTCCCCGAGGAATAGATGATGTTGAAGAGCGCGTCGGGCGCGCCGGGGACCGGGGCGATGGGGGCGGCGTCCTTCGCCCAGTTTTCGATGGTCTCGACGGCGATGGGGGCGGGGCCGCCGAGGGTCGCGGCGCGGTCCATCTGCGGGGCCGAGGCGAAGAGGAGCGCGGCGCCGCTGTCCGAGAGCATCTTCGTGATCGCGGCGTCGGCGGCGCTGTAGGGCAGGGGGACCATGCAGCCCCCGGCGCGCAGGACGGCGCAATAGAGGACGACGTGCTCGACCGAGTTTTCGGCCAGCGAGGCGACCTGGGTTCCCGGCCTGACGCCCTCGGCCTGCAGCTTGCCCGCGACCCGGGCCAGGGCGTCGCCGAATTCGGACCAGCTCAGGGTGGTCCCGCCTTCGATCAGCGCAGGCTTGTCCGGGGTCGCGGCGGCGTGGGCGGCGAGGGCGGCGCTGAAATCGGAGAGGATCTCGTCCGCGATGACCGGGGCTTCGATGCGGACGGGCTGGGCGGTGTCTTGCATGTCGGTGGGGCCTCCCTGGCGTGGTGATCGCCCGTCTCGGCGGGGCGTGTTTGCGGCACGGTATTTCACCATGCGGTTCGGGGGAAGGGGCTGTGCGCGGGTGTTGCGTGGGGCGGCGTTTTGGGGGGGGGGGTGCCCCCCCAAAAACCAAACAAAAAGAGGGACACAACAGAGCAAACCCCCTTTTTTTTTTTGGGGCGGGGGGGGGGGAGGGGGAGGGAGGGAATCCT
>NZ_JBOCEF010000054.1:14136-28017 GCF_050586345.1 Rhodovulum sp. DZ06 | reverse complement strand
CCCCCCCCCCCCCCCCCCCCCCCCCCCCCCCCCCCCCCCCCCCCCCCCCCCCCCCCCCCCCCCCCCGCGTCCCCCCTCAGCGGAACCTGCGCTTGAGCTTCTCCAGCGGCGAGAGCGCCGCGAACTCGGCATGGTTCAGCTCGCCCGCGTCATTGGCGTCCACGCCCCTCGGCGCCCCCGTCGGCCGCTGCGCCGGGTTCTTCTGCTTCGGCGCCTCGGCGGCGGGCTTCTTCGGCTTCTTCTCGGGCTGCGGCATCCGCAGCGCCACGGCGTTCATGAAGCCGCCGTCGTCGCCCGCGGCCAGCTTCGGCGCGCCGTCGCAGATCCCGCGCAGCTCGTCATCGAGCCAGCCCTCGTCCGCCTTGTGGAAATCGTGCAGCACGTAATTGCTCACCTGCCGCTTGTCGCCCGGGTGGCCGATGCCCATGCGGATGCGCCGATATTCCGGCCCCAGGTGCTGGTGGATCGAGCGCAGCCCGTTATGCCCCGCATGGCCCCCGCCATGCTTCACCTTCAGCCGCCCGGGCGCGAGGTCCAGCTCGTCGTGGAACACCGTCAGCGCGTCCATCTCCAGCTTGAAGAAGCGCAGCGCCTCGGCCACCGACTCGCCCGAGAGGTTCATGAAGGTCATGGGCTTGAGGAGCATCACCCGGTCCGAGCCGAACCGCCCCTCGGCCATCTCGCCCCTGAAGCGCGCGCGCCACGGGCCGAAGCCGTGGTCGGACGCGATCCGGTCCACGGCCATGAAGCCGATATTGTGCCGCGTGTTCGCGTATTTCGCGCCCGGATTGCCCAGTCCGACCCAGAGCTGCATGGGGAGCCTCCCGCCTTGATCGCGCCGCCGTCTGCGCCCGGCTTGTACGGGCAAACGGCGGCCGGGTCCAACCCCGCGCGCGGAGGCGCGACGGGCCGGAACGCAGGACGCCCCGGCGCGGCGGCCGGGGCGTCGGGATCGCGGGGGGCGCGCGGCAGGCGGGGCCTCAGCCCCGGCGGCGCAGGGCCGCGGCGCCCGCAAGCCCCGCCGCCAGCAGCAGCCCCGTGGCCGGCAGCGGCACGTCGGCGGCCAGGGCGGGCGCCATCGAGGTCAGCGCCAGCTCGTCCCCGGTCCCGCCATTGGTCTGGATGGTAAAATACCACACCGACACCGGCGCCGCCGAGCCGATCACGTTCTGGAAGCCGAAATCGCTCTCCTCGTTGATCTCGCCGAAGACGCCCGAGGCCTGCGGCTGGCCCACCAGCTCCATCGTCGGGTCCAGCGGCGCGGTGAAGAAGAAGCCGAACTCGGTGAAATCGGACAGCCCGAAGGTCCCGTCGCCCACGCTCGCGCCCGAGACGGTGATCTCGAAGGCGGTGATGGCCAGCCCGCTCCCGAGGCTGCCGTACCACACCCCCGCGGGGGCCGAGAACACGGCGTCGTCGAGGGTGACCGAACCGGTGGCGGAGGCGCCGTTGCCCACCCCCTCCCAGGCCAGGTCGAACGTGGCGGGCGCGGCCGAGGCCCCGGCGGCGAGCCCGAGGCCCAGCGCGGCGGCGAGAAGGGTGGAAGTTCTTGCGGTCATCGTCGTCTCTCCCCGGATGAATGACCGGCACACCAAAGGAAGCGCCCGGCGAAGGTCAAGTTTAAACGAAAACGCCCGCCCCCTTTCTGGTCTGCGCCCCTGGTTTCATTTGCGACCCCGCGGGCTCCCCGGGGGCTCCGCCCCCCCCCGCGCCCCACCCCGCAAACGAAAACCGCCGCGCAAGGTCTCCCTCGCGCGGCGGTCATGCTCGGCGGTCATGGTCGGCGTCAGGCGGCGCGCCGGGCGCGCCGCGGCGGGATCACTCCTCGCCGCCCTCTTCGCCTTCACCCTCTTCGCCCTCTTCGTTCTCGGACGACTTCAGGCCCGACGGGGCCGAGATGTTCGCGATCACGAAGTTGCGGTCGATGGTCGGGCGGGTGCCCTTCGGCAGCTCGATGTCGTTGATGTGCACGACGTCGCCGATGTTCAGGCCGGTCATGTCCACGGTCAGCTTCTCGGGGATCGCGCCCGCGGTCACGCGCAGCTCGACCTCGTTGCGGACCACGGTCAGCACGCCGCCCTTCTTGATGCCCGGGGCGGCTTCATCGTTGATGAACTCGACCGGGATGTAGAGGTTGATGCGGGACTTCTCGGACAGGCGCAGGAAGTCGACATGGGTCGGCAGGTCGCGCACCACGTCCTTCTGCACCGCGCGGCAGATCACGCGGGTGTCCTTGCCGTCCACCTTCAGGTTCAGAAGGGTGGCCATGAAGCGGCCGGCCTTGAGCATCTTGAGAAGCTCGTTGTGCTTCACGTTGATGGCGATCGGGTCCTGCCCGCCGCCGTAGACCACTCCGGGAACCAGGCCTTCACGGCGCGCAGCGCGGGCGGCCCCTTTGCCCACGCCTTCGCGGCCGGTGGCTTCGAGAATCGGCATCTCGGCCATGTCGCATCTCCTTGATAACTTGGAAGCCGCCGGGGCGGATGCGCCCCGCGGCGCGCAACGATCCTCCAGGGGTGTAAGCGTCGCGCCGCGCGGCCTTACGCGCACGGGGCCGGAAATGCAACCCGCAATGCCTCCGCTTCCCCGTGAAACGGCCCTCCCCGCGGCTTCCCACGCCGCCGCGCCCGCCCGGAGCGCTTGCGCGGGGCAGGGCGGATTGGTAAGGAAAAATGACCAATCGGGCCGCCGGGTGCAAGGCGGCCGTCGCGCGTCCGCCCCGCGGCGCGCGCGGACAGGGAGAGCCGCCATGACCCAGCCAGCCGCCGCGCCCGCCGGGGGAGCCGCACAGCCGGGCGCAGACGCGCCCGACGTCGCGCTCCTCGTCACCTGCCTCGTGGACGCCTTCCGCCCCTCGGTCGGCTTCGCCGCCGTCCGGCTGATCGAGGAAGCGGGCTGCAAGGTCCACGTCCCCGAAAGCCAGACCTGCTGCGGCCAGCCCGCCTGGAACTCGGGCGACCGGGACGGGGCCGCCGCCCTCGCCGCCCGCACCATCGAAGCGTTCGAAGGCTATGACTACGTGGTCCTCCCGTCCGGCTCCTGCGCCGCGACGATGATCAAGGACTATCCCGAGATGTTCCGCGCCGAAGACCCGATGCGCGCGCGGGCCGAGGCGCTGGCCGCGAAGACGCATGAGCTCGTCAGCTTCCTGGCGGACATCCGCGGCATGACGGGGGTCGAGGCGGCGCTCTCCGGCTCCGCCACCTATCATGACAGCTGCTCGGGGCTGCGGTCGCTGAAGATCAAGGACCAGCCGCGCGCGCTCCTCGCCTCGGTCGAGGGGCTGGAGCTGCGCGAGATGCAGGAGTCCGACGTCTGCTGCGGCTTCGGCGGCACGTTCTGCGTGAAATACCCCGAGGTCTCGGGCGTCATGGCCGGGGACAAGACCCGCAACGCCGCCGAAACCGGCGCCGACCTGGTGCTGGCCGGGGATCTCGGCTGCCTGATGAACATCGCCGGCAAGGCCTCGCGCGAAGGGCTGTCGATCAAGGCCCGCCACGTGGCCGAGGTGCTGGCCGGGATGACCGACACGCCCGCGATCGGGGAGGAGTGAGCATGAGCGTCCACGAGCCGACCTCCAAGGCCTTCAACAAGAACGCCCATGACGCGCTGCGCGACCAGAACCTGCAGAGCGCCCTGCGCGGCGCCCGCGGAAACTTCGTCGCCAAGCGCGCCAAGGCCCGCGCGGGCCTGCCCGAATTCGACGCGATGCGCGACGCGGCGAAGGAGGTGAAGGACCACGTCCTCGCCAATCTCGACATCTATCTCGAGCATTACGAGCGCCAGGTGAACGACTCCGGCGGCCATGTCCACTGGGCCGAGACCGCCGAGGACGCCCGCCGCATCGTCCTCGACATCTGCCGCAAGGCGGGCGCGAAGACGGTCAACAAGGGCAAGACGATGATCTCCGAGGAGTGCGGGATCAACGCGCACCTGGAAGAAAACGGCATCCGCCCGGTGGAGACCGATCTCGGCGAATACATCATCCAGCTGCGCGGCGAGGCGCCGTCCCACATCATCGCCCCCGCGGTGCATGTCACGGTCCCCGAGGTGCGCGCCGATTTCCGCAAGCACCACACGCATCTTCCGCGCGACCGCAACCTTGAAGGCCTCGACACCCTCCTCCTCGAAGCCCGCGGCATCCTGCGCGAGAAGTATTTCGAGGCCGAGGTCGGCATCACCGGCGCCAACATGCTGGTGGCCGAGACCGGCCAGTCGGTGATCGTGACGAACGAGGGCAACGGCGACCTCTCCCAATCCCTCCCGCGCGTCCACATCGTCATGGCCTCGCTGGAAAAGATCGTCCCCACCCTCGAGGACGCCTCGACCATCCTGCGCGTCCTCGCCCGCTCGGCGACGGGGCAGGAGATGTCGGTCTACACCACCTTCTCCTCCGGCCCCCGCCGCCAGGAAGACCCGGACGGGCCCGAGGAATACCATGTCGTGCTGCTCGACAACGGCCGCTCGGCCATGGTCGGCTCGGAGTTCGAGGAGATGCTCCGCTGCATCCGCTGCGGCGCCTGCATGAACCACTGCCCGGTCTACCAGGCGGTCGGCGGCCACGCCTATGGCTGGGTCTATCCGGGGCCCATGGGCGCCGTGCTGACCCCGTCCCTGATCGGGGTCGAGGAAGGCGGCCAGCTGCCCAATGCCTCCACCTTCTGCGGCCGCTGCCAGGACGTGTGCCCGATGCACATCCCGCTGCCGAAGATGATGCGGTCGTGGCGGGAGCGGGAGTTCGAGAAGAACCTGCAGCCCGACGCCATGCGCAACGGCCTCGCCGCGTGGAACTGGCTGGCGAAGCACCCCGCCGCCTATCGCATGGCGGTGAAGGCCGCGCGCACGGGGATCGGGCTGCTCTCCAAGGACGGCAAGGCCAAGTCCCTGCCGCTCGCGGGCGGCTGGACCGGCATCCGCGATTTCCCCGCCCCCGAGAAGGGCGGCGGCTTCATGGACCAGTGGAAGGGAGGGCGCCGTCGATGACCGGGACCGCCAACGACACCGCGCGCCAGCGCATCCTCACCCGCGTGCGCCGCGGGGCCGAGGATTCCGCCCATGCCGCCGGGCGCTCCATGTCGGACCGCCGCGCCGCCGCCGAGGCCCGCCTCGCGGCCGCCGGAACCCGCCGCGCCCCCACCCCCGCCGCCGCCACGCTCGAGGGCGAGGCGCGGGTGGCGCAGTTCCTCCAGAAGCTCGAAGCGGTGGACGGGACCTGGGACCGCATCCCGTCGCTGGACGCGCTCCCCGCCGCCCTCTCCGAGGCGCTGCGCGGGCGCAACCTGCCCGCCGCCATCCGCATGGGCGCGGACCCCGAGCTGACCGGCCTCGACTGGGCCGGCCTCGACGCCTCCTCCGGCGTCGGCCGGATCGAGGAGCCCGCGACGCTCTCCCGCGCCGCCGCCGCCTCGGCCGAGACCGGCACGCTGGCGCTGGTCTCCGGCCCCGACAACCCGGTGACGCTGACCTTCCTCGGCGAGACGCATTTCGTCGCCCTGAAGCGCTCCGAGATCCTCGGCGGGCTCGACGACGTGTGGGAGGTTCTGCGGGCCCGCGGGGCGCTGCCGCGCACCGTCAACCTGGTGACCGGCCCGTCGCGCTCGGCCGATATCGGCCAGGTGCTGCAGCTCGGCGCCCATGGACCCGTCGCGCTGCATGTCTTCGTGATCGAGGACTGACGCCCCGCCTGATCGCTCCCCGGCGGGGCGCCGCGCGCGCCCCGCCGCCGTCTTCACGGCACGGAAACCAATTTACGCGACGCTCCCCGCGCTTTCGACGCAAATGCGGAGCGGCCGCGCATGGCGACCTTCACCTGGTCGGCCCTTTACCTCGGGACGATCGCCGATATCGACACGGATGAAGGGGTTCTCGGCGCCGAGAATCCCAACGCGCTGATCCGCACCTGGGGCTCGGCCGCCGATCCGCTGTTCAAGCACGACGCCGCCCTGACGGCCACGAGCGACGAGCCCGACAATCTCGAGGTCGACAGCAACCAGGTCGGCGCGCCCGACACCATCTCCTACGACATCGGCGGCGGGCCGGTGACCACCCAGGTCGACACCGGCGCCGCGGTCACCGCGCTGGTGACCTTCCACGACGGCACGACCTACAACAGCTCCTTCGCGGTGATCCAGGACCAGACCGGCAAGGTGTTCCTGCTGATCGCGGACACCGACGCGACGCTGGCCTCGAAGGCGATCGACACCTTCCAGGTCACGGGGGTGACCAAGACCGACTATGGCGGCCTGTTCCTCGACACCCGCGACGACCTCTCCTTCGTCTGCTTCGCCTCGGGGGGGCGCATCGCGACGCCCTCCGGCCCGCGGCTGGTCGAGGCGCTGCGCGAGGGCGACATGGTGCTGACCGACGATGCCGGGCCGCGGCCGATCCGCTGGATCGCGCGGCGCAGCCTCTGGCTTCCGAGGGGAGAGAGTCGCGACCGCCCGGTGCGCGTCGCCGCAGGCGCGCTGGGCCCGGGCCTGCCGGAGCGGGACGTGGACCTCTCGCCCCGCCACCGGGTGCTGCTGCGGCTGGCCCCCTGGGCGGCGGCGGCGATGGAGGCGCGCGGCAAGGGCGGGCGCAAGGCGCAGCCGGAGGGCGGGGGAGAGCCCCTCGAGGTCCTCAGCGCCGTCGGCTTCCTCTGCGGCGCCCCCGGCATCGCCCCGCGCCGCGGCGTCCGCACGGTGGACTACCACGCGCTGATGCTCGACGGGCATCACCTGCTGCGGGCCGAGGGGATGGGGGCCGAGAGCTTCCATCCCGGCCCCTATGCCCGCCGCACCCTGCCGCAGGCCGATCTCGCGCGCCTCCTGGCCGTGCGCCCCGAGCTCGCCGCCCCCGAGGCGACGCCCGGCCCGCTCGCCCGCCGCGACCTCAAGCGGCGCGAGGCGGCGGCCCTGGTGCGCGCGGCGCAGCGGCGCGGCGGCCTCGGCGCGCTGGCGGAGCCGGAGGAGGACGCGCCCCCCGCCGCCGGGCGCCGGGTGGCCTGAGCCGCGCCCGGCGCAACGCCCGCCGCAAGCAAGACGCAAGGGGCGCGGCGCGGGCGGGCGAGCGGGGGCCGCGCGCCCCCCGAGCCCGGCCGCAGCGCCGACGCCCGGGGCCGCGCCGAACCCGTCCGGAGGCGCGCGGCCCGTGGCTAGCCGCCTGTCCTCCCGACGCTAGTCATCCTTGCGCGTGTCATCCTTGCGCCGGTCATCCGCCGCCCACGGCGCCTCGCCGGGCAAGCGCCGGCGGGCGCCCGCTGCGCCCAGGGCGTCCTCTCCGGGGCCGGGGCCGGGGTCCGGCCCAGCAGGCCCCCCGGGGGCGCCGCCCCCCGCCCGCGCCGCCCCCCGCCCGCGCCTCAGTCCGCGATCATCGGCCAGGCCGCCGCCGCCCGCCTGCTGAAGCCGCCGATATGCCCGACGCTCTCCAGCCCCAGCGCCGCCGGGTCCATCACCCGCGTCTCGACCCCCGAGGCGCCGGGATAGAACCGCGCCATGTCCTCGACCACCGCGGTCGGAATGGTGTCGTCATCGGCGGCGGAGACCAGCGTCAGCCTGCCCGAGAAGGGCGGATCTGCGGGCATCGGCAGCGCCCCGCCCCAGTCGCCCTTGTGCAGGTCCGGCCCCGTGCACCAGCGCCGCCAGTCGCGATAGACGTTCGGCGGAAGGTCCGCGCCCAGCCCGAACAGCTTGCCGGGGATGTAGCCGTGGAACATCAGCGCCGCCTGGCCCAGCCCGTGCCAGAACCCGAAGGCCTGCGCCCGCGCCGCCCCGCGCGCCCGCGTCCACAGCGCCGGGCCCGAGCACACCGCCGTCAGCCGCGCCACCGCGTCCGCCCGGCCATGCAGCATCGTCCCGAAGCCGCCCATCGAATGCCCGATCACCCGCAGCTCCGCGCCCGGGAACCGCGCCGCCATGAACGCCAGCGCCGCGCCCTGGTCATGCAGCGCCCAGTCCACCATCCCCACCTGCGACCGGCGCAGGGCCGACCGGCTCTGCCGCGCCTCGCAGCCGCGATAGGCGTAGATCAGCGCCGCCGCGCCCCGCTCCCGCGCCAGCCATTCGGCGAAGGCCGCGTAGTAATCCCGCGGAACCCCCGCCGCGCCGTGCAGCACCACCGCCGCAACCGGCGCCCCCGCGGGCAGGAACAGCCGCCCCGCCAGCGTCGCGCCCCCGGGCCGCGACGGCTCGGACGGCGCGCCCCCCGGCGCCTCGATGAAAACAGCTTCCTCGCGCGCCGTCGCGCCGGTCTTCGCCCTTGTTTCCTGCATTTTTCCCCCTCCCGCCCCCCTCGAGCCGGCCATACGCGGAGCGGAAGCCTGACCCGCAAGCGCGCCCCCCCGCAATCCTGACGCCACGTCAGACCCCGCCTCGGGCATTGCCGACTTTCGTTCGATGTGGAACAACGTTCCGCAACAAACGCCCCGGCGAGGACCGCGGGCCACAGGGACCAGCGGAGGAGCCCCGACCATGCCCAACATCGCCCGCCTCGAGGACCTCGAATTCATCCTCGACGACATGCTCGGCCTCGATGAGCTGCTCGCCCGTCCCCGCTATGCCGAGCATGACCGCGACACGATCCGCGCGATGATGGAGACGGCGCTGAAGCTGGCCGAGGAGAAGTTCCAGCCCCACGCCGCCAAGGCCGACGCCAACGAGCCGCATTTCGACGGCGAGCGGGTCCACATGATCCCCGAGGTGCAGGAGGCCCTGGGCGCCTATGTCGAGAACGGCTTCACCACCATGGGCTTCGCGGCGGAGCTCGGGGGGATGCAGCTGCCGCTCTCCGTCGCCTCCTCGATCCGCACGGTCTTCGCCTCGGCCAATATCGCCACGCTCGCTTACGTGGGCCTGACCGCGGGCGCGGCGGGGATGCTGAACGCCCATGGCAGCCAGGAGCTCAAGGACCGCTACCTGCAAAAGCTGATCGACGGGACATATTTCGGCACCATGTGCCTGTCCGAGCCGCAGGCGGGATCGTCGCTGGCCGACATCACCACCCGGGCCGAGCCGCAGGCGGACGGCACCTATCGCCTGACGGGCCGCAAGATGTGGATCTCGGGCGGCGAGCATGAGCTGACGCCGAACATCGTCCATTTCGTCCTCGCGAAGATCCCCGGCGGCCCGGCGGGGGTGAAGGGGATCTCGCTGTTCTGCGTCCCCAAGGTGCTGCCGGACGGCACGCGCAACGAGGTCCAGCTCATGGGCCTCAACCACAAGATGGGCTATCGCGGCACCACCAACTGCGCCCTCGCCTTCGGCGAAAAGGACGGCGCCGTCGGCTGGCTGGTGGGGCCGGAGCATGAGGGCCTCGCCTGCATGTTCCACATGATGAACGAGGCGCGGATCGGCGTCGGCGCGGGCGCCGCGGCGCTGGGCTATGCGGGCTACCTCCACGCGCTCGACTACGCCAGGGAGCGCCCCCAGGGCCGTCCCCTCGACGGGCGCGATCCCACCGCGCCGATGATCCCGATCATCGAGCACCCGGACGTGCGCCGCCAGCTTCTGCGCGCCAAGGCGTACGCGGAGGGCGCGGTGGCGCTCTGCATCTCCTCGGCCCGCCTCGTCGACGACATGCGCTCCGCCGACCCCGAGACGGCGGAAAAGGCCGAACTCCTCCTCGACGTGCTGACGCCCATCATCAAGTCCTGGCCCTCGGACTGGGCGCTGGAGGCGAACGACATCGCCATCCAGGTCCATGGCGGCTACGGCTATACCCGCGACTACCCGGTCGAGCGCCTCTACCGCGACAACCGCCTCAACCCGATCCACGAGGGGACCAAGGGCATCCAGGGGCTCGACCTGCTGGGCCGCAAGGTGCGCCAGAAGAACGGCGCCTGCTACGCCGCGCTGATGGAGGCGATCGGCGCCACGGTGGCCGAGGCGGCGCAGGACGCGGCGCTGGCGGACATGGCGACCGACCTGCAAAAGGCGGCCGAGCGGGCCACCGCGACCACCAAGGCCCTCATGCAGGCGATGGGGACCGAGGGCGCCGCCCCCGCGCTCGCCAACGCGGCGGTGTACCTGGATATGCTCGGGCACGTGACCGTGGCGTGGATCTGGCTGCGCCAGGCGGTGGCGGCGCGCAAGGCGCTGGCCGCGGGGGACGCGGCCCGGGCCGACATGCTGCAGGGCAAGATCGCCGCCGCCCGGTTCTTCTTCGTCCAGGACCTGCCGATGATTCACACGCAATGCGATCTTCTGGACCGCGTGGATCGCACCGCGCTTGAATGCGAGGCGGCGTGGTTCTGACCTCTCCGCAAACCTGACCCCTTCGCGGCGAACATTCTGACGACAGGCGTCGCGTTCCGGCAAGATCATGTCGCGCTGCAACATTTCGTTGCAGCGCGCCTCTCCCATGCTACGACTATTGCGTGACAGCGCCTGCGGGAGGGCCGGAGAGACCATGCAGACCTTCAACAAGATCCTCGTCGCCAACCGATCCGAGATCGCCATCCGCGTCATGCGCGCGGCGAACGAGATGGGCAAGAAGACCGTCGCGGTCTATGCCGAGGAGGACCGGCTGGGCCTTCACCGCTTCAAGGCGGACGAGGCGTATCATATCGGCGCCGGCATGGGCCCGGTCGAGGCGTATCTCTCGATCCCCGAGATGATCCGCGTCGCCAAGCAGTCCGGCGCCGACGCCATCCACCCCGGCTATGGCCTGCTGTCCGAGAACCCCGAGTTCGTGGACGCCTGCCGCGAGGCCGGGATCGCCTTCATCGGCCCGACCGCGGAGACGATGCGGATGCTCGGCGACAAGGCCAGCGCCCGCCGCGCCGCCATCGCCGCGGGCGTCCCCGTGGTCCCGGCGACCGAGGTGCTGCCCGATGACATGGGCGCCGTCGCGAAGATGGCGGACGAGGTCGGCTACCCGCTGATGCTCAAGGCCAGCTGGGGCGGCGGCGGGCGCGGGATGCGCCCGATCATGGGCCCCGATGAGCTCGCCGAGAAGGTCCGCGGCGGGCGCCGCGAGGCCGAGGCCGCCTTCGGCAATGGCGAGGGCTATCTCGAGAAGCTCATCCTCAAGGCCCGCCATGTCGAGGTCCAGGTCCTCGGCGACAAGGCCGGCTCGGTCGTCCACCTGTTCGAGCGCGATTGTTCCGTTCAGCGCCGCAACCAGAAGGTCGTCGAGCGCGCCCCCGCGCCGTATCTCAGCGAAGAACAGCGCGCCGAGGTCTGCGAGCTCGCCCTGCGCATCGCCCGCCACGCCAAGTACGAATGCGCCGGCACGGTCGAGTTCCTGCAGGACATGGCCGACGGCAAGTTCTACTTCATCGAGGTGAACCCGCGCGTGCAGGTCGAGCACACGGTGACCGAGGAAGTCACCGGCATCGACATCGTCCGCGCCCAGATCCGCATCGCCGAGGGCGCCTCGATCGCCGAGGCCACCGGCGTGCCCGGCCAGCACGCGATCTTCCTGCGCGGCCACGCGCTCCAGTGCCGCGTGACCACGGAAGACCCGACCAACAACTTCATCCCCGACTATGGCCGCATCACCGCCTATCGCGGCGCCACCGGCTTCGGCATCCGCCTCGACGGCGGCACGGCCTATTCGGGCGCGGTCATCACCCGCTATTACGACTCGTTGCTGGAAAAGGTCACCGCCTGGGCCCCGACCCCGGACGAGGCCATCGCCCGCATGGACCGCGCCCTGCGCGAGTTCCGCATCCGCGGCGTCGCCACCAACATCGCCTTCGTCGAGAACCTGCTGAAGCATCCGCAGTTCCTCGACATGACCTACCACACCAAGTTCATCGACGAGACGCCGGAGCTGTTCGACTTCGCCCCCCGCAAGGACCGGGCGACCAAGCTGCTGACCTTCATCGCCGACATCACCGTCAACGGGAACCCCGAGGCCGCGGGCCGCGCCAGGCCCCCGGCCTGGGCCAAGCCGCCCCGCGCGCCGCAGGTCCCCGACGCGACGCCCCCCGCGGGCACGCGCCAGCTGCTCGAGGCGGGCGGGCCGAAGGCCGTGGCCGACTGGATGCTGTCGCAGGAAAGCCTGCTGCTGACCGACACGACCATGCGCGACGCGCACCAGTCGCTGCTGGCCACCCGCATGCGCAGCTTCGACATGATCGCCGCCGCGCCCGCCTATGCGCACAAGCTGCCGCAGCTCTTCTCCATGGAGTGCTGGGGCGGGGCGACCTTCGACGTGGCCTACCGGTTCCTCCAGGAATGCCCCTGGCAGCGCCTGCGGGACCTGCGCGCCGCCATGCCCAACCTGATGACCCAGATGCTGCTGCGCGGCGCCAACGGGGTGGGCTACACCAACTATCCCGACAACGTGGTGCAGAAATTCGTGCACCAGGCCGCCGACAGCGGCGTCGACGTGTTCCGCGTCTTCGACAGCCTCAACTGGGTCGAGAACATGCGCGTCGCCATGGACGCGGTGCTCGAGACGGACAAGGTCCTCGAGGGGACCATCTGCTACACCGGCGACATCCTCGACCCGGCCCGCGCCAAGTATGACCTGAAATACTATGTCGGCATGGCGAAGGAGCTGCAGGCCGCGGGCATCCATGTCCTCGGCCTCAAGGACATGGCCGGGCTGCTGAAGCCCGCCCAGGCCCGGATCCTCGTGAAGGCGCTGAAGGAGGAGACGGGCCTGCCCGTCCACTTCCACACCCACGACACCTCGGGCATCGCCGGCGCCACGATCCTTGCGGCCGCCGAGGCGGGCGTGGACGCGGTGGATGCGGCCATGGACGCGTTCTCGGGCCTCACCTCGCAGGCCTGTCTCGGCTCCATCGTCGAGGCGCTGCGCTTCACCGACCGCGACACCGGCCTCGACCCCGCCGCGATCCGCGAGATCTCCGATTACTGGGAAGCCGTGCGCTGGCAATACGCGGCCTTCGAGTCCGAGCTGAAGGCGGGCGCCTCCGAGG
Source organism: Rhodovulum sp. DZ06 (assembly GCF_050586345.1). Classification (NCBI taxonomy): domain Bacteria; kingdom Pseudomonadati; phylum Pseudomonadota; class Alphaproteobacteria; order Rhodobacterales; family Paracoccaceae; genus Rhodovulum; species Rhodovulum sp. DZ06. Next base: position 15,149 of record NZ_JBOCEF010000054.1, on the reverse strand, counting down.
TCTACCTGCACGAGATGCCGGGCGGCCAGTTCACCAACCTCAAGGCGCAGGCGCGCTCGATGGGGCTGGAGGAGCGCTGGCACGAGGTCGCCAAGATGTATGCCGACGTGAACCAGATGTTCGGCGACATCGTGAAGGTGACCCCGTCTTCCAAGGTCGTCGGCGACATGGCGCTGTCCATGGTCGCGGGCGGGCTGACGGTGGATGACGTCACCGACCCGGCCAAGGACATCAGCTTCCCGGACTCGGTCATCGGCATGATGCGCGGCGATCTCGGCCAGCCCCCGGGCGGCTGGCCCGCGGCGATCCAGAAGAAGGCCCTGAAGGACGGCGAGGCCTATACCGACCGCCCCGGCCTTCACGCCGCGCCCATCGACCTTGAGGACGCGCGCAAGGAGGCCTCGGCCAAGCTCGGCGGCATGAAGATCGATGACGAGGATCTCTGCGGCTACCTGATGTACCCGAAGGTCTTCACCGACTACATGACCCGCCACGACGATTACGGCCCGGTGCGCGTGCTGCCCACCCCCGTGTTCCTCTACGGCATGGAGCAGGGCGAAGAGATCGCCATCGAGCTCGAGCGCGGCAAGACCCTGCAGGTGCTGCTGGTCGCGCTGGGCGAGACCACGGATGAAGGCACCGTGCGGGTGTTCTTCGAGCTCAACGGCCAGCCGCGCTCCATCGTGGTGCCGAACCGCTCCGCCTCTGCGGCGGTGGCGCGGCGCCCGAAGGCCGAGGACGGCAACCCGGCCCATGTCCCGGCGCCGATGCCGGGCGTGATCGCCTCGGTCGCCGTGTCGGTGGGCCAGAAGGTGGCGGCGGGCGACATGCTGCTGACCATCGAGGCGATGAAGATGGAGACCGCGATCCATGCCGAACATGCGGGCGTGGTGAAGGCCGTCCACGCCCCCGCCGGGTCGCAGGTCGACGCCAAGGACCTGCTGGTGGAATTCGAGGGGTGACTTCGAGGGGGAGGGAAGGGGAGGCCTCCCCTTCCCTCCCCCTCGAAGTCA
>NZ_JBOCEF010000054.1:0-14126 GCF_050586345.1 Rhodovulum sp. DZ06 | reverse complement strand
AGGGAGAGGGGGGGTGACCCCCCCCCCCCCCCCCCCCCATCCCCCCCCCCCCCTCCCCCCCCTCCCCCCCCCCCGCCGCCGTCTCGCTCAAGCCCCCGACGCCGGGGGCTTTTGCATGTTCAGGCTTCTTCCCCCCGCCCCAGAAAAAGGGGAGGGTTCGGGAGGGTTCCCCCTCCCGATGGGGCCGACGCACTGCGTCGGCGGGGCGAAGCCCCCGCAACAGCGAACCAACGGAGACCCGCGATGTCCGCCGAAACCCTCACGCTCCGGGTCGAGGCCCCCTCGGACCGCGCCGCCCTCATCCGCGCCGCAGCGCGCCGCCGGATGACGCCCGCGGGGCTGCTGGTCGAGGGGCTGGTCCTGCGCGCCGAGCTGGAGATCATGGCCCGCGCCGGCGGCGCCCCGTCCGAGGCCCGGGCCGAGGCGCTGACCGCAAGGATGCGCGCGGTGGAGGACGGCGCGGGCGGGCCGACCTTCGACGCCGGGGGCCGCATCACGCTGACCCTCGCCGCCCCCGAGGACCGCGCCGACCTCGCCCGCGCCGCGCTCCAGGCGGGCCGCGCCCCCGGGGACTGGGCGCAGGAGGTGCTCTCGGACTGCCTGCTCCCGTTCGAGACCGCGGACCTCGCCGCCTGGGCCCGGGCAGGGCGCCCGGCGCCGCACCCGCACTGGCGCGCCTCGGAACGGCTCGCGCGGCTCGACGCCGGGCGCGCGCCGGCGCCATCCGGCGCCCCGGACCTGCTGGACACCGAGCTCTGGGTCCTCGCCCTGTTCCGCGAGGTGACGGACAAGGCGGGCGCCCCCTATTTCGACCATCTCGACCGGGTGGCCGAGGCCCATGACCGCCTCTTCCCCCATGCGCCGGAGGAGGAGACCCACGCCGCCTGGCTGCATGACGTGATCGAGGATTGCGGGGTGACGGAGGCGGAGATCCTCGCCCGCGGCTACGCCCCCGCCGTGGCGCGGATCGTGGCGGCGGTGACGAAGACCGGCCCTGCGCCCTATGGCGAATGGGTCGCGGGGATCGCCGCCTCGGGGGATGCGGGCGCGATGCGGGTGAAGATCGCCGACCTGTCGGACAATGCCGACCCGGCGCGGCTGGCGCGGCTGGACGAGGCCGACGCCGCCCGCCTGCGCGCCAAGTATGCCGGGGCGGCGGAGACCCTGCGCGCGGCGCTCTCCGCCCTGTCCTGAGAACGGCGCCCTGTCCCGAGACACGGGCCCTCGACAAGCGAAGGGGCGCGCCGGTCCCCCGCCGCGCCCCCTCGCCAGGCCCTCGTCCGGCTCCCGCCGCGCCCCCTCGCCAGGCCCGCGCCGCGCGCTTCAGCCCTTGCGGCGCCCCAACCCGGCCAGCGCCAGCGCGCCGACGGCCAGCAGAGGCGCCGCGGCGGGCAGGGGCACGTCCGAGGCGATCGCGTTGGTCACCGACAGGTCGTCGAAATACGCCGCGAACTTGCCGCTCGACACGTTGGTCGAATACACCCCGAGGCCGACCGTGTGCGTCCCCGCGCCCAGCACCCCGAGGCTGAAGGCCGCCTCGGTGAAGGGCGAGGCGTCCTGCGCGCGGGTCATCAGCACCCCGTCGATGGTGACGTCGTAGGAGACCGTGCAGCCCGAACAGACGGTGTTCCCGGCGAAGACGCTGAAGAAATGCTCCACCGCGTCGGTCACCTCGAACACGCGCATCAGCCGGAAGACCGGGCCGATGTTGTCGCCCGTCCCCGGCGTCTTGAGCAGCGAGAGCTCCAGCGCCAGCCCGTCGATGGCGGGCGAGGACGCCCCGGCGACCTGCGTGGTCAGCCCGGGGGCCAGGGTGACGGCCTCCAGCGTCCAGTCGCTGTAATCGCCGTCGTTGAAGTCATCTTCGAGCACGACCGCCGCCGGGGCGGCGACGGGCAGGGCGCAAAGCGCGAGGCCGGCGATCAGGGCGCGCATGGGAAGCTCCGTTCCTTTGGCAAATTCTCTGGCGAGGAGCGCACCCTAATTCGCGCCCGGCTCAAAGCCGCGCGGAGGGATGGATGGAGGGACGGATGGACGGGCGGATGGAGGGACGGATGGGCAGGCGGGCGCGCCGCCCGCCCGCGCCGTCAGAAATCCATCTTCCAGTCGAGCCCGACCGAGGGCGGGTTCTCGCCGCCCGTGGCGCCCTCGACGCTCAGGTTGTCGAAGATCTCGATCTCCACCGTCACCTCGGCCTTGCCGCCGTCCACCGGCTGCTTGGCCCCGACATAGACGCCGTCGACCAGCGAGGTCCCGATCTCCACCCCGTCCGTGCCGACGGCGAGGGTGTCGAGCCCGGCGGATTCGCGCAAAGCCCCCAGCATCCCCTCGTCCCCGCTCGCCAGCGTGGCGGCGGCGGAGGCGAGCTCGGCCGCCTGGCCCGCGGTCAGCGACTGGCGCGACTGGCCGAACAGGATGCGCGGCAGCACCTCCTCCTCCGGCAGCGGCGGGCGGCTCTCCAGCACGATCTCCGGCTCGGACCCGGTGCCGCGCACGGCGATGCGGCCGATCACGTCGTCGCGCTCCAGCTCCATCGCGATGTCGAGCCCGGGGTCGATCTCGGCGCCGCCGTCGAAGGTGATCCGCCCGCGCTCCAGCGTGAAGGGGCGCGACAGCAGCCGCAGCTCGCCGCGGATCTTCTCCACCACGCCGCGGATGCGCGGGGCGGCGGCGGGGCCGGTGACCGCCAGGTCGGCCTTCCACTCGCTCACCAGCCCGCGGCCGCGCACGAAGATGTCGTCGGGCGCCTTGATGGCGAGGTCGAGCTGCGGGCCCGCGCCCGATGCGCCGTTCCCCTCCTCGCGCGGCGGGTCGCCCTTCCACTCGATCTCGCCGAGATCCGCGACCGAGGGGGGCGTGGCGTTGACCAGCCGGATCTCGGCCCGGTCGATCCCCACCGTCCCCGCGATCAGCGGCGCGGCCAGCGGCCCGGCGGCGGTGACGTCGATGCTGACGGCGGCCGAGGCGTCGTCGCGGCGCACCAGCACGGCCGAGCTCGCCTCGACCTTCGCGTCCACCTCGCCCCCCGCGATCCGGGCGGTCACCGTCACCGGGTTGCGCGACCCGTCATGGGCCGAGACGTCGAGCGTCATCGCCCCGTCCTCGGCCAGCCCGGTATCGGCGGAAAGGTCCGCGAGGATGGTCCCGGTCTCGAGGTTCTCGTACCGCCCGCCGGACAGCCGCAGCTCCCCGGACGGCTGCGGCGAGGCGATGGGGCCGGAGAGGGTGAGGTCCACGAAGGCCTCGCCCGACAGCAGGTGGTCGGGGGCCGGGACCAGCGCCCAGAGCGGCGCGATCTCGCCCCGCCAGCGCAGGCTGGCGTCGATCTGCGCGCCGCGCGGCACGTAAGGGGTCATGCCGTTGGGCCGAAGGGGCAGGGCGGCGGTCGCGCGCAGCGGCTCGCCGAAATTCCCGGTCGCCTCGGCCTCGGCGGAAAGCCGCCCGCGGGACCAGTCGGCGCTCGCGGTCAGCGCCATCGGCGCGCCCTCGGGGTCGGCGCCGTCGAGGCGCAGGCCGCGCCCGCTCGCGTCCACCTTTGCGCGGCCCGCGGCGGTGTTGAACTCGGCGCTCACGTCCAGCGCGCCGCTCTCGATCGGCGCGCCGGTGATGCGGGCGGCGGGGGCGAGATCCTCCATCGCCAGCCGCAGCGCGCCCGAGAGCCCGGCCCCGAGGCCGAGATCCCCGGTCAGCCGCCCCCCGGGCAGCGCGAGGTCGAGGCCCCGCAGCCGCGTCTTGGACCCCTGCGTCGACACCACCAGCGGCGCCTCCAGCGCCACGCGGATCGCCGGTTCCGGCGCCCGGCCGGAGCCCTTGGAGACGTTGGCCTCGAGCGTGCTCACCCGCGCCGCCAGCGGCCCGTCGGCATCGACCTGCGCCGCGGCCTCCAGCGTCGCCTCGCGCCCGTCGCGCAGCGTCGCGGCGGCGTCGAGCGCCAGCTTCAGCGCCCCGAGCGGCCCGTCGGCGGTGAAGCTCAGCGGCTTCAGCGTGGCGCCCATCGCCTCGCCGCCCTCGATCCCCGCCCGGGCGGCGATCACCGGCGCCCCGAGCGCGTCGCGTACATCCGCCCGCACCCGGATCGCGCCCAGCCGTGCATCCACCGCCGTGGCGCCGGGGGCGCTCAGCGTGGCCGAGACATCGGTGCGCCCGCCCGCGGGGCCGGTCAGGTCCGCCTTGAGCGTCGCCGACGGGATCGCCGCCCCGCCCGCCGAAATCGTCGTCGCCCTGGCCGTGGCCGTGCCGCGCGGCGCGCTCGCCAGCCCGCTCAGGTCCGCCTCGGCGCTCAGCGCCCGCACCCTTGCGTCGCCGGCGCGCAGCCCCTCGGCCTTCACGGTCGCGCGCACGCCCGGATCACCGGTCACGTCCCGCGCCGAGCCATCTGCCGAGAGCGCCGCCACCGCCACGCCCCCCGGCCCGGACAGCGCCGCCGCGCGCAGGGTTCCATCCACCAGGCCCGCGCCGAACAAATCGCGCAAGCTCGCGTCCAGCGCGATCTCTCCCGCCGCGATGCCGTCCGGCCCGTCCACGCCCTCGATCACCAGCTTCGCCTCGGCATCCGGCGAGGCGGCGAGGTTCCGCCCCGTTCCGTCCAGCCGCAGCGAGGCCGCGCCGATCCCGCCCGGCCCGCGCAGGCCCGAGGCGGTCAGCACGCCATCGGCTTCCACCGCGCCCGCCAGGTCCCGCGCCTTGCCGTCGAACCGCGCGGCCGCCAGCGACAGCCCGTCGGGGCCGGAGGCCCGGGCCACGTCCAGCACGCCCTCCGCCCGCGGATCGCCCATCACGTCGAAGGCCCGCCCGGTGAAGGCCACCCGCCCGGCGCCGTAGCCCATGGCCGACAGCCGCAGCCCCGAGAGGTCCAGCGCCGCGTTCTGCACGCCGCCCGCATGGGACAGCCCAAGATCCCCCGACAGCGCGCCCGAGGGCGGGGCGCCGAGGTCGAACGCCGTGAAGACCGGGCCCAGGTTTTCCAGCCGCGGCGCATCCAGCGCCAGCGAGCCGGACACCAGCGGCCCCGCGAGATCCACCGTCGCGGCCCCGCCCAGCGTCGCGCCGAGCGCGGCGGCGTTCAATTCGGACAGCGTCAGCGTCTCGCCCGCCATCTCGAACCGCGTCGACACCTCCGCCGGGCCGAAGCGCCCGCCGCGGGAGGTGACGTCGAGCACCCCGCCGATGGTCTCTCCCAGCGTCACGTCATGGCGCGCGCGCACGGAGCCGAGGCGCTCCGGCCCCACCCGCAGCGCCTCGGCCGAAAGCTGGCCCTCGAGCCGCGGCGCGGACAGCGCGCCGCTCATCCGCCCCTCCGCCGTCAGCCGACCCGCGGCGTCCTGGCCATAGGCGGCGGCGACGGGCGAGAGGTCCGGCGTGCTCACCCGCCACGAGAGGGCCGCGGCATCCGCGCCCACATCCGCCGTGCCGCTCGCGAACACGTCGAGCAGCGGCGAGGACAGCCGCGCGCGCTCCAGCGTGGCGCGCTGCTCGGCCCCCGCCCAGGCCCCCGCGATGTCCAGCGTCGTGGCGCCCAGAAGCTCGGGCGACAGCTGGTCAAGCCGCAGCCCGCCTGCATCCCCGCGCACGGCGCCCGAGATGTCCTGGCCTGCCACCCGCACGTCCACGTCCAGCCGCGCGCGCCCAAGGTCAACCGGCGCGGTGCGCAGCCCGTCGACGCTCAGCGCGCCCTTGGCGGTCAGATCCGCCACCGTGCCGTCCACGGCGCCGGTGAAGCCGAGCGCGGTGAAATCCACGCCCGGCACGGCTTCGGCCAGCGGCGCGTTCGCCGTCAGCGCAACGTCGAAATCCACCGTCCCCGCGGTCTTGTCATAAAGCCCCGAGGCCCCGGCATTGAGCGCCGGAGAGCGCAGCGATCCGCGCTCCACGTTGATCACGCCCTGGTCGTTCTCGCGCACCTTCAGGTCCAGCTGCGCCTCGTCGCCCATCGCCGCGGCGATGTCGGGCGCAAGCGCCGGGCCGGGGCGCAGCGTCAGCGCCAGCTCTGCGTCCAGCGCCGCGCGGGCGTCGAGCCGCGCGCGCCCCGCCACGGTCAGCATCTGCTCGGCCTCGGCGGACAGGGTCGCCTGCCAGTCCGAGAGCGGCCCGCCCGCATCCAGCGACACCCGCGCCGCCGCGTCATCCGGCAGCCCCAGGAAGGCGGCGGCGATGCCGCGCGGGGCCTCCTCGGCCGTCAGCCTAAGCCCCAGCGTCCCGGCCGCGAAGTCGCGCAGGTAATCGAGCCGGATCTCCCCCGCCACCGCGTCGGTGCGGGTCAGCACCAGCTCCGCGGCCTGCTCATCCCCCGCATCGCGGGCCGAGCCCACGGCGTCGAAGCCGATCGACCGGTCCTCGGCCAGCACGCCAGCGGCCAGGAAGGTCCGCTCCAGCGCCAGCTCGCGCAGCTGCACCGTCAGCGGCGCGCGCGGCCAGTCGAACAGGCCCCGCGGCTCGCCCTGGGCGATGGCCGCGTCCTCCTTCACCTCGACCTCGGGCAGGTTCGGGCGCCGCTCCACCCGCAGCCCGCGGGTGGCGAGCCGCTCGATGTCGAGCTCCCCCGACAGCAGCGCGCGGGCGTTCCAGCGCAGCGAGAACGCCTCGGCCCGCAGCCACACGCCGTCGCCGTCCGAGATGGTCACGCCCACGAGTTCCGTCACCCCGTCCTCGGGCTGCTCGATGCTCTCGGCGCGGATCTCGAACGCGCCCTCGACCGAGATCTGGTCCAGCGCGAATTCGATCAGGGAGTTGCGCAGCCCCCCGAAGGAGAGCGGCGCGGCGGGGGTCGCGACCAGAAGCCCGGCGGAAAGGGCGAGGACCGAGGCGGAGCGGGAAAGGGTTCTGAGCATCATGCGCCTCACCACGCCTGGCCGATGGAAATGTAGAACTGGAACGGGTCGTCCACGTCGCGCGGGTTGATCGGCGCCGCGACGTCGAGGCGGATCGGCCCGGCGGGCGAGCCGTAGCGCACCCCGAGCCCGCCGGCGAACAGCAGGTCGTCCCCGTTGGCGAAATAGGTCTCGTCCCCGACCATGCCCGCCTCGACGAACACCGCGCCGCGCAGCGCGCCGTAAAGCGGCGTGCGCAGCTCCACCCCCAGCTCCACCGCCGAGCGCCCGCCGGTGGGCAGGCCGTCGGCGTCGAGCGGGCCGATCAGGTCCTCGGCATAGCCGCGCACCGACCCGCCGCCGCCCGCGTAGAGGCGGCGCTGGGCGGGGATGTCCGACAGCGCCTCGGACAGGATCGAGGCGGCGCGCAGGCGGCCCGCCAGGATGAAGTCCTTCTCCTCGTCCAGCGGCAGGTAGCCGCTGACCGAGCCGTCGAGCGCCAGCAGCACCGCGCCGTCGCCGTCGACCACCGAGTAATAGGGGGTGGCCGCCGCGGCGCCGCGCACGCCCGTCGTCGGGTCCAGCAGGTCGTCCGCGCCGTCATAGGAGATGAAGACCGGCGCGCCGACGATCCAGGTGTCCGAGGTGACGCCCGCCTGGGTGGTCTGGGCGAATTCGCCCAGCGCGCCGACGCCGACGGCGACCCGGTCCGACAGCTGGCGCCGCACCGAGGCGGCGAGCTCGAGCCCCGTGGATTCGAAGGCGTTGACGGATTCGTTGTAGACCGTCGCGCCCAGCGCCAGCTCCTGGCCCGGGCGCAGGAACTGGGGCTTGCGGAACACGGTCTCGAACACCTGCTCCTCCGTGCCGCCGATCGCCTCCATCTCCAGCCGCTCGCCCTGGTTGAAGAGGTTGCGGTGGATGAAGCCGAGGCGCAGCTCGGGGCCGAGATCGGCGGTGTAGCGCAGCCCGGCCGAGACGGTGCGCGGCTCGGCCTCCTCCATCACCACGGCCACCGGGGCGATCACGGCGCCGGTCTCGTCGCGCGCGGCGCCCTCCGGGGGGGCGTCGGGCAGGCGGACCGAGACGCTGTCGAACAGGTCGGTGCGCGCGAAGGCCTTCTGCTGGTCGCGCAGGTCGTCCTGGCTGACCGGCGCGCCGGGCGGCAGCGAGAGGTACGTGCGCAGGTGCGCCTCGCTGACCGAGGGCGCGCCCTCGATCGAGGTCTCGCCGTACACGGCGGCGGGGCCGATGGCGATGATGGTCTCGACCTCGATGCTCTTGGCCTCGGGGTCGGCCACGGCGCGGCGCCCGCGGCGCTTGGCCCAGTAACGGCCCTCGGCCTTGAGCTGGCGCAGGGCGGCGGCCTCGGCCGAGAGGATTTCGGCCGCGGCGGCGGGGGCGCCGATGGGGGCGCCGAGGATCTCGGGATCGAGCGGCGCGGGCGCCGGCCCGCCGCCGTCGTCGATCAGAACGAAACGGTGCCCGGCCAGGGTGTAGCGCGGCCCGGGGATCAGGCGCAGCGTGGCGACGGCGGGGGTCGGCTCGCCCTTCTCGTCCTCGCCCGGGGCGGTGACGACGGCCTCGGCGGTGCCCTCGAACCAGCCGAAGGAGCGCAGGATCTTGCCCGCGATCTCGATGTCCTGCTGGGCGCGGCGGCGCAGCAGGGCGACCGAGTTCGCGCCGTCCTCTTCGCGCCGGAAGATGCGCAGCGATTCGCGCGCCAGCGCGTCGACCTCCTCGTTCGGCGCGTCCTCTAGCGTCGCTTCATAGGCCACGGCGCTCTCGGGCTGCGTGAAGGGCAGCTCCTCGATGGCGGTGTCCTCGCGGTCCGAGCAGGCGCCGAGCAGGAGGGGGGCCGCGAGAACGGCGAGGGCGGCGAAGGGAAGGCGGGGCATGTGGCGTACGGCGCTCCGGGTGCGCGGCGGGAAGGGCGGCGTCGGGGCGCGTCGCGCGCGCCGGGCTCGGAGCAAGGTGGCGCAGAGCGGCCCCGGTTTCAAATGCGCAGGTGGTCGGGGGCGGCCTTGCGCCGCGCTGGGCGGGCCGCTGTTCCGAGGGGTGGGACGCAGGGCGCAGCCGGGGGGTGCGCCGGGGCGCGCGGACGGTCCGGGGCGGCGAGCGGGCGCCGGGGCCGGGCAGGGGGGCGCGCGGCGTTGCACGGGGCCGCGCGTCCGGCGTCGCGCGGGCTGCGCCGGGGCGCCCGCGCGGCGCGGCGGGCGGGGGCGCGTGCGGCAGGGGGGCGGGCGGCGCGGGGGCCGCCCCGTGGCTAAGGCGCCCTCAGCTCTTGCGCGGTTTGCGGGCCTTGAAGACCTTGTAGCGCGTGGTCCGCTCCAGCGTCTCGACGATGCCGAACCGGGCCTCCAGCTCGCGCTCATACGGAAGCTGCTGGTTGGCCACCATCCAGAAGGTCCCCGAGGGCTTCAGCGCCGCGGCGGCGGCGGCGAGGAACGCTTCCCCGAGATGCAGCGCCACGTTGCGGCCCGCGTGGAAGGGCGGGTTGGAGACGACATGGTCATAGGTCCGCGCGGGCAGGGCGCCCGGCGCCGCGACATCGGTCCAGTGGAAGCTCACCCGCGGATCGTCCAGCGCCGCGCGGGCGCAGTCGAGGCCCGCGGCCTCCGCCTCGTGCAGGTCCAGCGCCGCCACCTTCTCGGAGGCCAGCACCGCGGGGGCGAGATAGCCCCACCCGGCCCCGAGATCCGCGACCCGGCCCGACAGCCCGCCGATCCACGGCGCGAGAAGCTGCGAGCCCGGGTCGGGCTCGGTCCAGGAGAAGAGGCCCGCCTCGGTGGTCCAGGCGCGCCCGGCTTCCTCGACCCGCGGGGCGCGGGCGGCCTCGGCGATCCAGGCGGCGAAGGGGGCGGGGGTGTCCTCGCCCCGCTGCATCCAGATCACCCGGCCATGGTTGCGCGGCTCGACCCCTGCGAGGTCCACGAGCTTGCGCAGCTCCTTCTGCAGGCTCTCGACCCCGTCGGTCTTGGCCCCGGCCAGCAGCACGTATCCGCCGGGCGCGACCATCGCCCAGGCGCGGGCGATGTTGGCGCGGTTCTCGGCCTTCGAGCGGGTGAGGGCCACGGCGGCGGCGGGCGCGCCCGTCGGCTCCGGGTCGAAGCGCGCGGTCACCTCGGCGCCCTGCGCGGCCAGCGCGTCATGGTCGGGCTTCGCGCCCTGCTCGCAGGCGAACAGCTCCGGGCGCAGCGCGGGCGAGGGGCGCGCGCGCAGGCAGGGGACGGGGGCCGGGGCGCCGTCGGCGCGCGCGGGGGTCGGGATCGCCCCTTCCTCGAACGGAAGGGCGAGAAGGGCCATGGGATCGAACATGGCGCAGCCCATACGCCCTTCGCGCCCCGAGGGGAAGGGATTCGGCGGGCGAAGCGAAGGGGGCGGGCGCCGCGCGGCGCCCGCCCCCTTGTCCGGCGTCCGGGGCGGCGGCCTCAGCCCAGCAGCAGCTCCTCGCGCGCGAACTCGAAGCTCTCGACGCTGAAATAGCCGTACTCGGCCGAGAGGCGCAGCTCGTCGAACCGGGCGACCGGGTCCAGCGCGGCGTCCGGGGTGATGGTCAGCGTCGCGCCCGAGAGGGTCGCCGCAGAGGCCACCACCGCGTCGTCCGAGGCGCGGTGCAGGGTGACGCCCGCGGCATCGACCAGCGCGGCCGCCTCGTTGAACGAGACGGTGATGGCGGCGGCGGCGTCCACCCCCGTCGCGTCGTCGGCGGGGGAGAGGGCGGCGACCAGCGGCGGGGTCACGTCCGGCCCGGCGCCCGAGATGGTGAAGGTTCCGGTGAAGCTCTGGGTCGTCGAGTTGCTGCCGGTGGTCCAGTTGGCCGGGTCATAGAGGCCCGCGCGCAGGGCCGCGACACCGCCGGTGGTGGGGCCGTCATAGACCACGTTGTCGATATGGGCGATCGAGACGGCGGAGACGCCGTCGACCAGGCCCGGGGGCAGGTCGGTCTCGTTGGAATCGTCGGACCCGGCCTGCCAGGCGCCCGCGGTCGAGAAATTGTTGATCGCGCCGATGAAGCTGGGCGCGTCGGCGCTTCCCTGGAAGGCGAGCACCTGGTCGCCGCCGCCCGAGAGGTTGAACGAGCCTTCCGCCGCCAGCACCGTGCCGAAATCGGCCGTCTGCGCCGCGGTGTCGATGGTGATCACCGTGCCCGCGGCCAGCGCCGCGCCCGAGGTCCAGTCCAGGATCCCCTCGGAGCGGCGCAGCGCGCCCGAGCTCAGCCAGCCATTGTCGGTGAAGGAGATGGTGGTGCTTGCGTCCACATCGGCCAGCAGCACGAAGGAGAAGGTCTCGATGCTGTCGGCGTTGAAGGTGGTGAAGCCGATATCTCCGGCGGAAAGGGGGGTGGCCATGGCGAAACGATCCCGGGACTGAAGCGGTTGGGGGGCGCCGCGCAGCGGGTACGCGCGCGGCGCCGCGGAATGATGCAGGCTGGAAAATGGCGGCCGGCGGCTTCAGTTTTGTGACTGTTCGGTAAATTTCCAAGAGAAGTTTCTGCGCGTAACGCTGCGGCAGGCGCGAAAAAAGCCGCGGAACTTCACGCTTTGTTCAAGAATCATCGGGCGCGGGATGCTGCGGCGCCGCATTGGCGCCGGGCGGCGCGCGGACGGTGTGCAGACGCAAAAACAAGGGGCGACGGCCCGCGCCGTCGCCCCTTTTCGGGTCGTCTTGAAAGGCCCCGCGGGGCCGGGCGTCAGAGGTCCACGACCACGCGGCCCTGCACCTGGCCCTTGAGGATGTCGGCCCCGAGGCCGGGAAGGTCGGCGAGGGTCGCGGGCTTCACCATCGCCTCGAGCTTGTCCATCGGCAGGTCCTTCGCGATCCGTTCCCACGCGCGCAGGCGGTTCTCATAGGGCTGCATCACGCTGTCGATGCCGAGCAGGTTCACGCCCCGCAGCAGGAAGGGGATGACGGTGGCGGGCAGACCGGCGCCGCCCGCAAGGCCCACCGCGGCGACGGAGCCGCCGTACTTCATCTGTCCCAGCACGCGGGCCAGCATGGCGCCGCCCACGGCGTCGACGCAGCCCGCCCAGGTCTCGGTCTCGAGCGGGCGCTTGACCGTCTCGGCCAGCTCCTCGCGCGCCACGACCTGGGTGGCGCCGAGGGATTTGAGGTAGTCGGCGCTCTCGGGCCGGCCGGTCACGCCAGCGACCTCGTAGCCGAGATTGGCGAGGATCGCGACAGCGACCGAGCCGACGCCGCCCGCGGCGCCGGTGACCAGCACCGGGCCATTGCCGGGCTTCAGCCCGTGATCCTCAAGCGCCATGACGGCGAGCATCGAGGTGAAGCCCGCGGTGCCGACGGCCATGGCCTGGCGGGTGGTGAGGCCCGAAGGCAGCGGGACCAGCCAGTCGGCCTTGACGCGGGCCTTCTGGGAATAGCCGCCCCAGTGGACCTCGCCCACGCGCCAGCCGGTGAGGACCACCTTGTCGCCGGGCTTGTAGCGCGGGTCCGAGCTGTCCTCGACCGTGCCGGCGAAGTCGATGCCGGGGACATGGGGCCACTTGCGCACCAGCCCGCCGCCCTTGGGGCCCATGCACAGCCCGTCCTTGTAGTTCACGGTGGAATGCTCCACCGCCACCGTCACCTCGCCCTCGGGCAGGTCCGACAGCTCCAGCTGTCTGACCGCGGCGTGGGTCTTGCCGTCCTCGTCCTGCTCGATCACCAGCGCGTCGAAGGCCATGTCTCTCTCCCGTTCTGTCCGGCGCGCGGCGGGCGCGCGCGGCTGCGTTCCGCTTGGGCGCAAGACTTGCGCGCGGCAGGGGGCGGGTCAACCGCGGGGGCGCATGGGTTTGCGCACAGCCGGGGTGCGGCGGCGCCGGGTCCCCTCGCTTTTGGCGCGCCGCCATGGCAGGGGAGGGCGCAAGACATGTCGCAGGAGGCCCAGATGTCCGTCACCCCGTTCGATTCCCCGATGATGCGCGATCTTCTCTCGGACAAGGAGCTGGCGGGGCTGTTCACCGACCAGGCCGAGGTGCGGGCGATCCTGCTGTTCGAGGGCGCGCTGGCGCGGGCGCAAGGCAAGCTGGGGCTGATCCCGGAGCTGTCGGGCGAGGCGATCCACCGCGCGGCGCGCGAGACGGCGATCGACCCGTCGGGGCTGGCCGCCGGGACGGCCTCGGCCGGGGTGTCGATCCCCGCGCTGGTGGCGCAGTTCCGCGAGGAGATGAACGCGCCCGAGCACGCCGCCTTCGCGCATTGGGGGGCGACGAGCCAGGACGCGGCGGATACCGGCCAGGCGCTGCGGCTGAAGCGGCTGGCGGCGGTGCTGGATGCGCGGCTGGCGGAGATCATCGCGGCGCTGGGGGATGCGGCGGAGGAACATGCCGAGCTGCCGATGGCGGCGCGGACCCGGGCGCAGATCGCGACGCCGACCACCTTCGGCGCCCGCGTCGCCGCCTGGGGTGCGCCGCTGATCCGGGCGCGGGCGCGGCTGGCGCGGGCGGCGGAGGGCGTCGCGCTGGTCAGCCTCGCCGGCGCCTCGGGGAACATGGCGGCGATGGGCGCGCAGGCCGAGGAGGTGGCGCGGCTGGTGGGCGAGGAGCTGGGGCTCTCCGTCCCCGCGCTGCCCTGGCATGCGGGCCGCGACGGGCTGGCGGAGTTCGGCGCCGCGCTGGCGATCCTGTGCGGCAGCCTCGGGAAGATGGGGCAGGACCTGGTGCTGCTGGGCCAGTCGGAGATCGGCGAGGTCCGGGCGGGCGAGGGGGGCGGGTCCTCGACCATGCCGCACAAGTCGAACCCGGTGGGGGCCGAGGCGCTGGTGGCGCTGGCCCGGCACGCCTCGCGCCTGTCGGGGGGGCTGCAGGAGGCGCTGATCTTCGCCGGGGAGCGGGACGGCGCGGCCTGGCAGCTGGAGTGGATGAGCCTCGGGCAGCTTTGCGTGGCGGCCGGGGCGGCGACGCGGCATGCGCAGGGGCTGGCGCGGAGCCTGCGCCCGGACGGGGCGCGGATGCTGGCCAACATGGACGCGACGGGCGGGTTGATGATGGCCGAGGCGGCGATGTTCGCGCTGGCGCAGGCGATGCCGCGCCCCGAGGCGCAGGCGCTGGTCAAGGCGGCCTGCGCGACGGCGGTCGAGCAGGGGGCGCACCTGCGCGCGGTGCTCGAGGAGCGCAAGGAAGCGCGCGGCGCCGATCTGGGCGCGGCCTTCGATTATTCGCGGCATGTCGGGCTGGCGCCGGTGCTGGCGATGCGGTTCGCGCAGATGGCGCGGGAGGGGTGAGGGCCTTCGGGCCAGTGTGAGGGGCGGCGCGCGGGATGGCGGCGGCGCGCGGCTGCCGGACCTCGCGGCCCTGCGGTCCGCATCGGCCCGCCCGCCCC
>NZ_JBOCEF010000053.1:0-29451 GCF_050586345.1 Rhodovulum sp. DZ06 | reverse complement strand
GGGGGGGGTGTGCAAAGGGAGGGGGGGTGGGGGGGGGGGGGGGGCAAGGTTTGTTTTCCCCCCCCCCCCCCCCCCTTGGGGGGGGGAGGGAAGGCCCCCGGCGACGCAGGGGCCGCGGCGGCGGCGCGCCGCGGCGAGGGGCCGCGGGCGCCCTTGTTTCTGCGCCGCAACAGTCGGACACGGGGCCGGGACGCGACCGTGATACGGCTTGCGCCCCCCGCCGCCCCTCCTAAGTTGGCGGCTTGAGTTTCGACAGGCGCGCGCGGCGGGGTCCATGCGCGCGGCCCGCGCGGGGCGGGAACGCTTGGGGTGACGGCGCCCGGGGACCGGGGCCGAAGAAGGATGGTGCAGACGTGACGTTGAATGCGATGATCAAGGCGGCCGCCGCGGCCGCGCTGGCCGGGCTGGCCGCCTGCTCCACCCCCGAGGATCCGAAGGCCTTCGCGCACGACCCCTACGAGGGGACGAATCGCGAGATCCACGATTTCAACACCGGCCTCGACATGGTCGCGCTGCGCCCCGCCGCGCTGCTCTACGACTTCGTCGCGCCGGACCTCGTGAAGCACCTCGTCGGCAACGGGCTGAACACGCTCGACACCCCCGGCGACGTGGTCAACCACCTCGCCCAGGGCGAGGTGATGGCCGCCGGGCGCCAGACGCTGCGCCTCGGCATCAACCTGGTGCTCGGCCTCGGCGTGCTCGACCCCGCCACCGATTTCGGCCTGCCGCCCGAGGAGACCGATTTCGGCATCACCCTCGCCCGCGCCGGGGCGGAGGAGGGCGCCTATCTCGCCGTCCCGTTCCTCGGCCCGAAGACCGAGCGCGACTTCGCCGGGACCATCGTCGACGCGATCCTCGACCCGGTCGGCGTCGCCGCCGCCGCCGCGGGCGTTCCGGCCGCCGCGACGATCGGTCGGCGCGCCCTCGACGTGACCGACGCCCGCAGCCGCAATTTCGACGCGGTGGACCGGGCATTGTACGAATCCGAGGACAGCTACGTCGCGACCCGCGCCGCCTACCTGCAGATCCGCCGCCGCGCGGTCGCGGGCGGCGCGACCGCCGAGTCCCTCCCCGACGTGTTCCAGGAGTGAACCGAGCCATGGCCCTTTCCGGCCCCCTTTCCCGCCGCGCCGCGCTGGCGCTGATCACCGCCTCGGCGGCCCTCGCGGCCGCCCCCGGCCGCGCCGCCGCCCTGACCGAGACCGAGGCCGAAGGCTTCGTGCGCCAGGTGGTGGACGAGGTCGTCTCGCTCGTGGAATCGGGCAAGCCCGCGCCCGAGCAGCAGAGCGGCTTCCGCGCCCTGTTCGCGCGCCGCGCCGCCGTCCCCTCGGTGGTCCGCTTCATCATGGGCGCCACCTGGCGCGACATGTCGGGCGCGCAGCAGGCGGCGATGGAGGACGCGTTCCTCGATTACGTCGCGCGGGTCTATTCCGAACTCCTGTCCTCCTATTCCGGCCAGCGGATCGAGATCGGGCAGGTGCAGGATTTCGGCCGCAAGGGGATCCTCGTGACCTCCACCGCCCGCGGCGAGGGGGTCGAGGACGTGGCCGTGGAATGGCTCGTCTCGGACCGCGGCGGGAGCGGCCCGCAGCTGGTGGACGTGGTGATCGAGGGGCTGTCGATGCTCCAGAGCCAGCGCCAGGAATTCGCCGCCATGCTCGACAAGCGCGGCGGCGACGTGGACCAGCTGATCGCCGACCTGCGCGCGGGCTGACCCGCGGCGCAGGCGCCGGGGCGCGCAAGGGCGAGGATGAAAAAGGCGGGGCCGCGCGGCCCCGCCTTTTCTCATTTCCCGATGTCGAGATATTTCCAGACGCCGCGCGCGCGCATCGTCTCGCGCCCCCCGGCCGAAAGCCCGCCTTCCATGAAGGCCAGCCCCGAGGTGCAGCGCAGCACCTTGGCCCAGCCCTCGAGCGTCTGGCCCAGCTTGGCGGCGGCGAGGAAATGGCTGTCGAGCTCGATCGTCGCGCAGGGCTTGCGGCCCCCCGCTTCCCAGGCCGCGCCGCCCATGCCGTTGTCCAGGAGCGAGAGCGACACGCCCCCGTGGCAGACCCCGCCCGCGTTGATATGCTTCTGCTCGACCTCGAGGCGGAAGACGTACTCGTCCTCGGACAGTTTCGCGAACCAGGTCGGGCCGAGATGGTCGGTGAAGCCGTTGTCGGTCAGCAGGCGCCAGTCGAGGTCGTCGGGCAGATCGCGCACGCTCGGGGTCTCCGTGATGATTGGTCAGGGGAGCTTACTAACATGAACGGGATGCGGCAGGCGACCGGTATCTTGCAGGTGCGAACAGGCGGGCCGGGCCTGCGGGACGTCACGCGCGATGTCGCGGAGTGGGTCGCGGCGCAGGGGATGGCGGAGGGGCTGCTGACGCTGCTCTGCCGCCACACCTCGGCCTCGCTGACGATCCAGGAGAATGCGGACCCGGACGTGCAGGTGGATCTGCAGAGCGGGATGGACCGGCTCGCCCCGCGCGATTTCGGCTGGGTGCATGATTGCGAGGGGCCGGACGACATGCCCGCCCACCTGCGCACGGTGCTGAGCGGGGTGCATCTCTCGGTCCCGCTGATCGGCGGGCGGCTGGCGCTGGGGACCTGGCAGGGCATTTACCTGTGGGAGCATCGCGACCGCCCCCACCGGCGCGAGATCGCGCTGCACCTGGTGGGGAGCTGACGGGGCGGCATGGGGAGCTGACGGGCGCCGCCGGGCGCCCCCCCCGCCGGAGGGAGGCGCAGCCGACCGGAGGCCCCTGGCCGTACGCGCCGTTTCTCGCCCTCTCGCGCCGCATCCGCCGCCCGCGCCCGGCGCCGTCAGGCGCCCCGCCGAAGGAAGGCGCAGCCGACCGGAGGCCCGCGCCCTCAGCCCACGCGCCGCGCCGCCGCTTCGCCCGCAAGCCGCCCCGTGGCGAAACAGGCCGTCAGAAGGTAGCCGCCCGTCGGCGCCTCCCAGTCCAGCATCTCCCCGGCCAGGAACACGCCCGGCAGGGCGCGCAGCATCAGCCCGTCATCCACCGCGTCCCAGCGCACGCCGCCCGCGGCGCTGATCGCCTCCGCCAGCGGGCGCGGGCGCAGCACCGGGACCGGCAGCGCCTTGGCCGCCGCCGCCAGCGCCCCGGGCGTCGCCGCATCGGGCGCGCATTCGCGCAGGAGGCCCGCCTTCACCCCCGCCAGCTTCGCCTTCCGCAGCCGCGTCGCCCGGCTGTCCTTGGGCCGCGCCTTCGCCAGCGCCGCGGCGATCTGCGCCGCGCTGCGCCCCGGCGCCAGGTCCAGCGCCAGCGCGCCATCCCCGGCCTCGAGCGCGCCCCTCAGCGCCGCGGCGACCGCATAGACCGCGCCGCCTTCCAGCCCATAGCCCGAGACCACGCATTCCCCCCGCGCCTCCGCCGCCACGCGGCCCGCGCGGGTCACGACGAGGCGCACGTCCTTCAAGGGCTCGCCCGCCGAGCGCTCCGCGAAGGGCGCCGACCACGCGGCCTCGAACCCCATGTTGGCGGGGCGGAACGGGGCGACGGGGACGCCCGCGCCTTCCAGCAGCGGAACCCAGGCGGCGTCGGAGCCGAGGCGCGGCCAGCTCGCGCCCCCCAGCGCCAGGACGGCCGCCTTCGGGACGATGGCGCGCGGGCCCTCCGGCGTCTCGAACAGGAAGACGGGCGCCCCCGCGTCCCCAGACAGCCCGACCCAGCGCCAGCGGGTGCGCAGCGCGGCCCCCTGCCCGGCCAGCCGCGCCAGCCAGGCGCGCAGGAGCGGCGAGGCCTTCATCACCTTCGGGAACACCCGCCCCGAGGGCCCGGCGAAGGTCTCGGCCCCCAGCCCGTCGGCCCAGTCGCGCAGCGCCTGCGCCCCGAACCCGTCCAGCGCGGCGGCGAGGCGGGGGGCGGCGTCGCCATACGCCTTGCGAAAGCGGGCCTCGTCCTCCGCCTTGGTCAGGTTCAGCCCCGACTTGCCCGCCATCAGCAGCTTGCGGGCGGGCGAGGGCAGCGCCTCGGCGATCACGCAGGGGATGCCCGCCGCGCCCAGCGCCTCGGCGGCGGCGAGACCGGCGGGACCGGCGCCGATGACCAGCGCGGGGACCTGTTCGGGGGTGGGAGCGGGTGCGGACATGGGCGCTGCATAGACCGAGGCGGCCCGCAGGGGAAGCGGCGGCTAGCGGCCCACCACCGGCAGGCCGCTGGGGACGGCCTCCGGCACGCCCAGCCGCTCGGTCGGGTCTTCGAGGGCGTGGAGGAAGGCGACCAGGTCGGCCACCTGCGCGTCCGACAGCGCCCGGGGGGGCAGCGCCGCGGCGGCGGCGATGGCCTCGATCTCGGCGGCGTCGCCCGCGGCGCGGTCGTCGACGGCGCCCGGCAGGGGCGGCAGGGGCGCCTGCCCGATGTCCCAGGCGCGCAGGGCCTCGGCGGGCGCCAGGTGGTGGCGGATCACCCCCTCCAGCGTCGCATAGGCCCCGTCATGGCCGTAAGGCGCCGTCAGGGTCACGTTGCGCAAGCTCGGCGTGCGGAAGGCGTAGGCGTCCCCGGCCCGCCCCGTCACCCGCATCCGGCCCGTGTCGCGGGCGTGGCGTTCGAACCGCGCCGCCTTGCCGGGGCCGAGCTGCGGCATGGCGATGGCGTGGAAGCCGTGGTCGGTCTGCAGCCAGCCGGAATGACAGGCGGAACACCCGGCCTCGCCATAAAACAGCGCCATGCCGCGCGCCGCCGCGGGGTCCAGCGGCGCGCCCCCGGCCATGGCCCGGTCGAAGGGGGCGTCATCCGCCCGCCACTCATGGGCGATGAAATCGGCCAGCAGGTTGGCGATGGCGTGGAAGGTGATCTCCTGCCCCGGCAGCACGGCGTCGAACCGCGCCCGGTAGCCGGGGAGGACGCCGACCCGCGCGGCGATCAGGTCCCAGGCGCCGCCCTCCTGGCTCAGCAGCCCCTGGCGGACGGCCTTGGACACCTCGTTCTCGGCGTAATGCCCGGCCATCTCGTCCGGGGACAGCACCGGGAACATCGCCTGCGCGGCGAGGGGCGAGGCGAAGCCCGCGGTCATCTCCGCCCCCAGCGGCGTGCGGATGCCGCCGGGGCGGGACGGGTCGGCCTCGAGCCGCCCGTCATGGAAGAAGCGGGTGAATTCGGCGGCCCCGAGGTTCCACAGCGCCTGCGCGTTGCGCGGAACCCGCTGTTCGGGCGGGTTCTCGGGGTCGGGGCGGCGGTCGGGGCCAAGGCCCAGCCCCCCGTCGCCGATCCCCAGCGCCAGCCCGTCCGAGGTCCCGAAGCGCGGGTGGTGGCAGGTGGCGCAGCTGACGGCCCGGTTGCCGGAGAGGATCGGGTCGTAGAACAGCAGCTGGCCGAGCGCCGCCCGCGCCGGGTCGGGCGCCGCGAAGACCGGGCGGGGGCCCAGATCGGGCAGCCCCGCCCCCTCCCCCGCCGCGGGGGCGGCGAGGGCAAGCGCGGCGAGGGCCGCCCCGATCAGGCGTCCCCCGCGCATCCCTTACAGCACCGCCTTGAGCGCCGGGTAGAGCGCGCGGTAGCGGGCGTAGCCGTCCTCCCACGCCGCGCGGTGGGCGGGGTCGGGGGCGATGATCTCCGAAGTCTCGGGCGGTGTCATCACGTCCTCGGGGGCCGCGCCCGTGGCGGCGCAGATCGCCAGCCGCGCGGCGCCCATGGCGGCGCCCAGCTCGCTGCCCTTCGGCAGGGCCAGCGGCAGGTCCAGCGCGTTGGCCACGGCGCCGAGCCAGTAGCGCGACCGCGCCCCCCCGCCCACCGCCAGCAGCGTGCCGGGCCGCGCGCCCGCCCCCCGCAGCGCCTCGAGATTGTCGCGCAGCGCGAAGGCCACCCCCTCCATCACCGCGCGGGTCAGCGCCTCGGGACCCATCGAGACGTCGAGCCCCACGAAGGCGCCGCGCATGGCGCTGTCGTTGTGCGGCGTCCGCTCGCCCGAGAGATACGGCAGGTAGATGGCAGAGCCCGGCGCCCCGGCGGCGTCGGGCAGCGCCGAGGCCAGCGCCCCCGCCCCCTGCCCGAGGTTCTTCGCCAGCCAGTTGAGGCTGTCGGTGGCGGCGAGGATCACGCCCATCTGGTACCAGCGCCCCGGCACGGCGTGGCAGAAGCTGTGGACGGCGGTCTCCGGCGCCGGGCTGAAGCTGTCCCGCCCGGCCATCAGCACGCCCGAGGTGCCCAGCGACACGAAGCCCGAGCCTTCCCCGAGGCACCCCGCCCCGCAGGCCGCCGCCGCGTTGTCCGCCGCGCCGCCCGCAACCACGACCGGCTGCGACAGGCCCCAGGAGGCCAGCAAATCGCCCCGCAGGCGGCCGCTCTCGGCCGAGCCTTCCACCAGCGACGGCATCTGGTCGCGCCGCATCCCGCCCGCCGCCAGCGCCGCGTCCGACCAGTCCCGCGCGCCGACGTCGAGCCAGGCGGTCCCGGCGGCGTCGGACATCTCCGACGCCATCTCTCCGGTCAGGTAGAGGCGCAGGAAGTCCTTGGGCAGCAGCACCTTGGCGACCTTCGCGAAGACCTCCGGCTCGTGCTTCGCCACCCATATCAGCTTGGGCGCGGTGAAGCCGGGGAACACGATGTTGCCGGTCACCGCGCGCATCGCCGGGTCCGTGTCCAGCGCCGCGGCTTCAAGATGCGAGCGGGTGTCGTTCCACAGGATGCAGGGCCGCAGCGGCGCGCCATCCTGCCCCACCAGCGTGGCGCCGTGCATGTGCCCGCTCATCCCGATGCCGCGCAGGTCGGCGAAGGCGCTCCCCGCCCCGGCCCGCAGCTGCGCGACCACCGCCTCGAGGGCGCCGATCCAGGCGGCGGGGTCCTGCTCGGACCAGCCGGGATGGGGGTGCGAGACGACCAGCGCCGCCTCGGCCTCGGCGCGCACGGCGCCCCCCTCATCCACCAGGATGCCGCGCAGGCCCGAGGTCCCGAGGTCCAGTCCAAGATACATGGCGGTGTTCCTTCCCCCGCCTCAGACGAAGCGGTTGACGTAATTCTCGAGGATCTCCTGCCGCCCGGAGCGCGGCGCGGGGTTGATCCCCTGCTCCAGCACCTTCGCGGCGATGGAGGCGAGGTCGCTGCCCAGCATCGCCTGCGCCTCGGGGCTGCGCCACCCGGCGTAGCGGTCCTCCAGCGCGGCCTCAAGCCCGCCATCCTCGATCATCGCCGCGGCCGCCTTCAGCCCGCGGGCGCAGACATCCATGCCGCCGACATGGGCGGCCAGCAGGTCCTCGGGGTCCAGCGACTGGCGGCGCAGCTTGGCGTCGAAATTGGTGCCGCCGGTGGTGAAGCCCCCCGCCTTCAGCACGTGGTAATAGGCCAGCGCCACCTCGGGCACGTTGTTGGGGAACTGGTCCGTGTCCCAGCCCGACTGGTAGTCGTTGCGGTTCATGTCGATGGAGCCGAGCATGCCTTCGGCGGCGGCCAGCGCCAGCTCATGCTCGAAGGAATGGCCGGCGAGGATGGCATGGCCCTGCTCGATGTTCAGCTTCACCTCGTCTTCCAGCCCGTATTTGCGCAGGAAGCCGATGCAGGTGGCGACGTCGAAGTCGTATTGGTGCTTGGAGGGCTCCTGCGGCTTCGGCTCCACCAGGATCGCGCCCTTGAAGCCGATCTTGTGCTTGTACTCGACCACCATCGACAGGAACCGGCCCATGTGGTCGAGCTCCTGCCCGAGATCGGTGTTGAGCAGCGTCTCGTAGCCCTCGCGCCCGCCCCAGAGGACGTAGTTCTCCCCCCCGAGCTTGTGGGTCGCGTCCATGCAGGATTTCACCGTGGCGGCGGCGAAGGCGAAGACCTCCGGGTCCGGGTTGGTCGAGGCGCCGGCCATCCAGCGCCGGTGGCTGAACATGTTCGCCGTGCCCCACAGAAGGCGCGTGCGCGAGGCCTCCATCTTCTCGCCGATATAGTCCGTGATCTCCTCGAGCGTGGCGAGGTTGCCGGCGAAATCCCCCTGCTCGGGGCGCAGGTCGGCGTCGTGCCAGCAGAAGAAGGGCACGCCGAGCCGCTCGAACATCTCGAAGGCCACGTCGGCCTTGAGCTTGGCGCGGCCCATGTCGTCCTGCGGGTGCCAGGGGCGGATGAAGGTCTGGCCGCCGAACGGGTCCCCCCCTTCCCAGGCGAAGGAATGCCAGTACGCGACGGCGAAGCGCAGGTGGTCCTCCATCCGCTTGCCGAGCACGATTTCGTCCGGGTCGTAGTGCCGGAAGGCGATGGGGGCGTCGGACCCGGCGTCATGGGGAATGGCGGGGACGGAGTCGAAGAAGCCGGTGCTCATGGGAGGCATCCTTGGGAAGGCGAGAGAGGCGCCGCGCCGGGGGAGGCGGCGCGGCGGAAGAGGGGGGGCGCGCCCGGGGCTCAGGCGCCCGCGCGCTCGGGCGTCTTGCCGAGGATGATCATCGACAAGAGGTCGTCATCGGTGACGTCGGGGATCTCCACCGTGCCGACCAGCTTGCCGTTCTTCATCACCGAGGCCCGGTCGCAGAGCTTCATCACCGAGTGCACGTCGTGGTCGATCAGGAAGATCCCGATCCCCTGCGCCTTCAGCCGCTGGATCAGCTCGGCCACCATCTGCGTCTCGTGCGGGCCGAGGGCGGCGGTCGGCTCGTCCATGATCAGGATGCGGGCGTTGAAATACACCGCCCGCGCGATCGCCACCGACTGCCGCTGGCCGCCCGAAAGCGCCGAGACCGGCTCGTGGAACTTCTGGAAGTTGGGGTTGAGCTGCCCCATGATCCGGCGGCACTCCGCCTCCATCGCCGCATCGTCGACAAGGCCGAGGGGCGAGACCAGCTCGCGCCCCAGGAACAGGTTCGAGGCCGCGTCCAGATTGTCGGCCAGCGCCAGCGTCTGGTAGATCGTCTCGATATTGTTGGCGCGCGCGTCGCGGGGGTTGGCGATCTCGACCGGCTTGCCGTCGATCAGGATCTCGCCCGCGCTTTTCTGGTAGGCGCCCGAGAGGATCTTGATCAGCGTCGACTTGCCCGCGCCGTTATGGCCCAGCAGGCCCACGACCTCGCCCGGATACAGGTCCACGCTCACCCGATCCACCGCCTTGACGCCGCCGAAGGCGATGGAGATGTCCCGCATCTCCACCAGGGGGGTTCCGCTTCTGTCGATCATGGCTCAGGCCCCCAGGCGCTTGCGGTAAAGGATGTCGATGAGGACGGCGAGCACCAGCACCACGCCGACGACGATGTTCTGCAGCGGGGCGTCGACCCCGACCATGGCCATGCCCGATTGCAGCGCCTGCATGATCAGCGCCCCGAGGATGGCCCCGTAGATCGTGCCGATCCCGCCCGACAGCGCCGTGCCGCCGATCACCGCCGCGGCGATGACCCGAAGCTCGTCCAGCGTGCCGATGTCGTTGGAATGGTTCGCAAGCCGCGCCGAGGCGACCACCGCCGAGGCGGCGCAGAGCGCGCCCATCAGCGCGAAGACCTTCACCGTCAGCTTGCGGGTGTTGATGCCCGACAACTCGGCCGCGTCCGGGTTGCCCCCCGTCGCGAAGACATAGCGCCCGAAGCGGGTGCGCCGCGCGACGACGGTCAGCGCCACCGCGATCACCACCAGGATCAGCACCGAGAACGGCAGCCCGTAGCCGACCGCGCCCAGCCCCTCGGGCATCGCCTCGCCGCGCGCCTCGTACATCCGCTCGAGCCGCCGCTGCGGGATCTCGTAGGCGTTGAGCACCGCGACGAAGCCGAGGATGGAAGCCGCGGCGGCGCCCGACAGCACGCCATGGGCCCAGAGCGGCTTGACCGCGAAGCCATGCCGCGCCCGGGCCGCGCGCGCGGCCCACAGCGCCCAGAGCGCGCCCGCGGTCAGCGCGAGGCCCAGCCCCCAGCTCGCCGCCTCGCCCAGCGTGCCGCCGGAGCCGCCGAGGCGCATGAAATTGGCGTCGAGCGGGCCGATGGTCTGCCCGTCGGTCAGGTACCAGGCCACGTTGCGCCACACGAGGAACCCGCCCAGCGTGACGATGAAGGCGGGGATGGCCAGGTACCCGACCAGCCAGCCATGGAAGGCGCCGATCAGCGCGCCCGAGAGCAGCCCGACGAGGATGGTGACCAGCCAGGTCGCGGGGTGGTTCAGCCCCAGGCCCAGCGCGTTGGGCAGAAGCTCGGTCTGCGTCATCGCCATGATGGCCGAGCAGGTCGCCAGCAGCGCCCCCACCGACAGGTCGATATGGCGGGTGACGATCACGAAGACCATGCCGCAGGCCATGATCGCCACCGACACCGTCTGCACCGACAGGTTGAACACGTTGCGCGGGGTCAGGAACCGCCCCTCGGTCACCACGTCGAAGCCGATGCACAGCGCGATGAAGGCGCCGATCATGCCCAGCAGGCGCATGTCGATCTCGAGCTTCTGGAACAGGCTGCGCCCGGCCTGCGCCGGCAGCGCGCCCGAAGCGGCGCCCGTCTCGGCGCCCGTGCTTGCGTCGCTCACGTCGCGTTCCTCCCTGTCGGTGGAGAAGAGGGCCCGTCGGTGGGTATTGGGCGCGGCCCCCGGCCCATGGGGGCCGCGCCCGGGTCAGGCTTGGATCAGTTGCAGGGGGCGGGGCCGCCCGAGACGCCCTGGCAGAGCGCCTCCTTCGTGATCCAGCCCGCATCCACCACCAGCGACAGGTTCCCGGCCGTCACCGGGATCGGGTTGAGGAACTTGGCCGTCATCGTGGTCCCCGAGGGCGAGGTCCAGGACTGCGCCCCGTCCACGTCGCCCATCTTCGCGCCGCCCGCGAGGGCCACGGCGATCTCTCCGGCCGCGCGGCCGAGGTCGCGCGCATCCTTCCACACCGACACGGTCTGCGTGCCCTTGGCGACGCGGTTGAGGGCGGCGTGGTCGCCGTCCTGGCCGGAGACGGGGATGCCTTCCATGCCCTGCGCGGTCAGCGCCGCGACGGCGCCGCCGGCGGTGCCGTCATTCGAGGCCACCACCGCGTCGACCTTGTTGTCATTGGCGGTCAGGATCGAGTCCATGTTGCGCTGCGCGTTGGCGGGCAGCCAGCCGTCGGTATAGGCCTCGCCCACGATCGTCACGTCGCCCGCGTCGATGGCCGCCTGCAGCACCTCCTGCTGGCCGCCGCGCAGGAAGTCGGCGTTGGGATCGGTCGGGGAGCCCTTGATCATCACGTAATTGCCCTTGGGCTGGGCTTTGAGCACGGCGCGCGCCTGCATCCGCCCGACCTCCACGTTGTCGAAGGTCAGGTAGAAGGCCGAGCCGTCCTCGATCAGCCGGTCATAGGCGATCACCGGGATGCCCTCATCCGCGGCGGCCTGCACCGCGGGGCCGATGGAGCGGGTGTCCTGCGCGAGGATGATCAGCGCGTCGACGCCCTGGGCGATCAGGCTCTCGATATCCGAGAGCTGCTTGCTCGAGGAGGACTGCGCATCGGCGGAGATGTACTCGGCCCCCGCCTCCTTCAGGGCTGCGACGATGGCCGCCTCGTCGGTCTTCCAGCGCTCCTCCTGGAAGTTCGACCAGCTCACGCCGACGGTCACGTCGGCCCAGGCGGCGGTGCCCATCAGCACGGCGAATGCAGAGGCTGCGAAGAGTTTCATGCGGTTCCCTCCCGGTTGGCATGTCTGGCCTGCACGCGCCCGACCTCCCTGTCGAATCGCCGCCGGCGGCCCCATGTTGCACATTTTTTTCAGCGGCTGAATTTTATTTTCTTCAGCGGGTGAAAAATGTATGGTCCGGCTGGAACGAGGGGAGGAGCCGCAGGCGATGACCAGGGAGGACGCCCCGGATGCGGGGCTCGACGCGCGCGACGCGACGCGGCTTCGGGTGCTGGAATGCATCCGTTCGGCCGAGCGCATCTCGCGCACCGACATCGCCCGGGCGCTGGACATGAGCCCCGGCACCGTCACCTCGGCCTGCGCGGCGCTGCTGGAGGCCGGGCTGATCCGCGAGACCCCGGCCGATCCGCCCGCAAGCGGGGTGCAGCGCGGCCGCCCGCGGGTGATGCTGGAGCTCGAGCGCGAGGCCTTCGCCATCGCCGGGCTGAAGGTGGCGCGCGAGGCGATCCTTGTCGGCATCGTCGATTTCCAGGGGCGAGAGATCGGCGCCCATCACCACCCGCTCGCCGCCTCGCGGATGCCCGCCGAGACCCTGGCCGAGGAGGTGCGCCGCGCCCTCGACGGCGCCTGCGCCGCGCTGGGCCTGGCGCAGGAGCGGATCGCGGGCGCCTCCATCGGCCTGCCCGGCTTCGTCGACGCCGGGGCGCGGTTCATGCACTGGTCGTCGTCGGTCATCGAACGCAATGTCGATTTCGGGCCGATCTTCGCGCGCGCCCTGCCCTGCCCGGCCTTCCTCGACAACGACGCCAACCTGGTGGCGAAGGCCGAGCAGCTGTTCGGCGCGGGCCGCGGCTATCGCAACTTCCTCGTGGTCACCATCGAGCACGGGGTGGGCATGGGCATCGTGCTGGACGGGCGGCTCCATCGCGGCGCGCGCGGCTGCGGGGGGGAGTTCGGGCACATGAAGGTGCAGGTCGACGGCGCCCCCTGCCAGTGCGGCCAGCGCGGCTGCCTCGAGGCTTACGTGGGCGATTACGCGCTGCTGCGCGCCGCGCCGCCGCGGCCGGATGGGGGCGCGCAGACGCTGCCGGGCCTGTTCGCCGCCGCCGCCGCGCGCGATCCCGCGGCGCAGGAGGTGATGGACCGCGCGTCGCGCACGCTGGGCGTCGCGCTGGCCAACCTGGTGAACCTGTTCGACCCCGAGCACATCGTTCTGGCCCGCTCGCGCCCCCCGTTCGACCACCCCTATTCCGAGGCGATGCTGGACGCGCTGCGCCGGAACACGGTGCAGGTGGACGCGCCGCTGCCGGGGATCACGGTGCGCAACCTCAACGAGATGATGTGGGCGCGCGGGGCGGCGGCGCACGGGGTGGAGATGGTCTCGATCCTCAAGATCCGGGCGCTGGGGGCGGCGGATGCGGCGTAAGGCGCTGGCGCTGGCCGCCGCCCTGACCGCCGCCCTGGCCGCCGGGACCGCGGCGGCGGGCGCGCCGCGCTTCGTCCCCGTCCCGGTTCCCAGCCACGTCTATGACGGCGGGTGGGAGCATTTCGTCGGCGGGGGCGTCGCCGCCTTCGACTGCGACGGCGACGCGCGGCCGGAACTCTATGCGGCAGGCGGGACGACCCCCGCGACGCTCCTGCGCAACATCCCCGGGCCGGGCCTGCGGTTCGAGGCCGACACGCCCCCGGCGCTGGCGCTCACCGGCGTCACCGGGGCCTATCCGCTGGACGTGGACGGGGACGGGCGGCTCGACCTCGCCATCCTGCGGGTCGGCCCGGACATCCTGCTGCGCGGCCTGCCGGACTGCGGGTTCGAGCCGTTCCCCGGCGCGCTCGGCTTCACCTCCGGGGACCATTGGACCACCGCCTTCTCGGCCACCTGGGAAGGGGAGGCGGCACGGCCCACCCTCGCCTTCGGAACCTATGTGGACCGCGCCGATCCGAAGGGCCCGTTCGAGGCCTGCGACGCGCCGCTGCTCTACCGCCCCGAGGGCGGCGCCTACGGCCCGCCGATCACGCTGGCGCCGGGGTATTGCGCGCTCTCGCTGCTGTTTTCCGACTGGTCGCGGAGCGGGCGGGCGGATCTGCGGGTCTCCAACGACCGCCATTACTACGTCCGCGGCGGGCAGGAGCAGATGTGGGCGATGGAGGCCGCGCCGCGCCTGTACACCGAGGAGGAGGGCTGGGCGGAATACGCGCTCTGGGGCATGGGCATCGCCTCGCGCGATCTCGACCAGGACGGCTTCCCCGAGCTGTACCTGACCTCGATGGGCGACCAGAAGCTGCAGCTTTTCGACGGCGACCCGGCCCGCCCCCATTGGCGCGAGGCGCGGTGGGAGCGGGGCGCGACCGCCCACCGCCCCCATGCGGGCGGCGACGGGCGGCCCTCGACCGGCTGGCACGCGGCCTTCGGGGATGTCGACAATGACGGGCTGGACGACATCTTCGTCGCCAAGGGCAATGTCGAGCAGATGCCGGACGCGGCGATGGAGGACCCCAATTCGCTGCTGCTCCAGCGCCCGGACGGGACCTTCGCCGAGGCCTCGGTGGCGGCGGGCGTCGCCTCCATGGCGCGCGGGCGCGGGGCGGCGCTGGTGGATCTGGACAATGACGGGCGGCTCGACCTCGCCGTCGTCAACCGCCGCGCGCCGATGGAGGTCTGGCGGAACGTGACCGAAGGGGGCGGCTGGCTGCTGGTCGAGGCGTCCCAGCCCGGCCCCAACCCTGACGCCGTCGGCGCGGTGATCGAGGTGAAGGCCGCCGGGCGCCTGCACACGCGGGAGATCACCGTGGGCGGCGGCCATGCGGGGGGCCATGCGGGCTTCCAGCATTTCGGCCTTGGCGATGCGAAGGCGGCGCAGCTGCGCATCACCTGGCCGGGCGGCGAGACGACGGCGTGGCAGGAGGCGCGCCCGAACGCCGTCCTGCGCCTTTCCCGCACGCGCTGAGGCGCCCCGCGCCGCGCCGGCGCCCCGCCCGCCACCGGCGCGCGGCCCGGGGCGCGGCCCCCCTGTCCGGCGCGCGCCGCCGCGCTATCCTCAGCGCCATGACCGAACCGGACCCGATCTGCCCCCTCTGCCTCCGGCCCATCCCGGCCCATGCGAAGCAGAGCCTTCACCACCTCGTCCCCAAGCTGAAGGGCGGGGCGAAGGGGCCGACGGTGCGCCTGCACCAGATCTGCCATAACGAGATCCACGCGACCCTGACCGAGGCCGAGCTGGCGCGCGATTTCCACACCGTCGAGGCGCTGCGGGCCCATCCGCGGCTGGCCAAGTTCTTCGCCTGGGTGGCCAGGCGCGACCCCGCCTTCCACGCCCGCTCCGCCGGCGGGCGGCGCAAGCGGCGGTAAGGAGGGGGGCCATGCCGAAGATGCGCCGCAAGGGCGACCTGCCGACGAAACCATGCGCCCGGTGCGGGCGCCCCTTCGCCTGGCGCAGGAAGTGGGAGAAGGTCTGGGACGAGGTCCGCTACTGCTCGGATCGCTGCCGGGCGGAGGCGAAGCGCAAGCCGGGCGCCTCGGACGCCCGCTGAAACGCAAAACGCCCGCCGCCGGTCCCCCGGCGGCGGGCGCATCGCATCAGGACACGCGCCGTCAGCTGTAGCTCACCGCGCCTTCGCGCATCTCGAGATGCGGGGTCTCGTTGAAGCTGGCCACCGAGACGCCCGAGCGCCCGGCGATCAGCCGCGAATAGCCCGCGTTGCGCACCTGCATGTGCACCCGGATCCAGGTCGGCGGCGGCGCGTCCAGCACCTGGCGGATCACCTCGCCGATCACCCCGCCCGAGGTGCTGACGAAGACCGGCCCCTCGGCCCCGGTCTGCTGCGCGGCGACGCGGATGGCGTCGGCCACCCGGTCGCGGAACGCGGTCCAGGGCTCGGCGCCCTCCGCCTCGCCCGCCTGCCAGGCGCCGAGGATCTTGATCAGCTCGCGGAAATGCCCCTTGCGGTCACCGTGATCCGAGCGCGGATGCAGCCCGCCCCAGTTGGCCACCAGCGCGTCGCTGTCATACTCGTTCAGCCCCTCGTGGATCTCGGGCTCGGGCCAGTCGGCCTTGTCGATGCCGAGGCCCAGCCGGATCTGCTCGGCCGTGTCCGCCTGGCGCTTGAGCGAGCCGTGGATCACCCTTCCCGGGCGGATGCCGCGGGCCTTGAAATGCTCGCCCAGCCAGCGCGCCTGGCGCTCCCCGAGCGCCGAGAGCACGTCGTAATCCTCGGCCCCGAAACTCGCCTGTCCATGGCGGATGACGTAGATCTCGGTCATGCGCGCGCGCCCTCCGCCAGGATCCACTTGGACAGCCACTCGGCGCTCAGCGCCGGCTTCTCCTGCCCCTCGATCTCCACCTCCACGAGGTGTGTGATGGCGAGGCGGCCGGGCTTGTCCTCGGCGATCGAGACCCGGGTGAAGCGCCCGCGCACCCGCGCGCCCGAGGGCACGGGGGCGAGGAAGCGGATCTTGTCGAAGCCGTAGTTGATCTTCGACGCGATCCCCTCGACCGGGCGGATCACCGCCTGGCCGAGCCGCGAGAGCAGCGAGAGGGTCAGGAACCCGTGCGCCACCGCGCCGCCGAAGGGGCCTTCGGCCTCGGCGCGCGCGGGGTCGACATGGATGAACTGCAGATCGCCGGTCAGCTGGGCGAAGGCGTCGATCATGTCCTGGCTGACCTCCACCCAGTCCGACACGCCCGTCGCCCCGGCGCTGGCCATGAACTCCTCCAGCGGCATCGCCGGGCCGGGATCGAGCGGGGCGCCGGGGCTGGGCAGCCCGTCAAACGTCTTCATTCACGCGGTCTCCGGCTTCACGCGCACCAGCTGTTTGCCGAAATTGCCGCCCTTGAGCATTTTCATGAAGGCGTCGGGCGCGTTCTCGAGGCCCTCGGCGATGGATTCGCGGTACTTGATGCGGCCATCGGCGATCATCGGGGCGACTTCCGAGACGAATTCGGGGAACTCGTCCCAGTGGTCGAAGATGATGAAGCCCTGCGCATGCAGGCGGTTGACCAGCAGCGAGCGCCACAGGCGCGGGACGTCCAGCGCCCCCGGCTCGGCGCCCGAGTAGTAGGAGATCATCCCGCAGATCGGGATGCGCCCCCAGACATTCATCAGCGGCAGCACGGCTTCCATGGTCTTGCCGCCGACATTCTCGAAATAGATGTCGATGCCGTTCGGGCAGGCGGCGGCGAGCTGTTCGCGGATCGCCTTCGCGTCGCCCGAGCGGTGGTCGATGCAGGCGTCGAAGCCGAGTTCTTCCACGGCGAAGGCGCATTTCTCGGCCCCGCCCGCGACGCCGACGGCGCGCAGGCCCGCGGCCTTGGCGAGCTGGCCGACGAGGGAGCCGACCGCGCCGGTGGCGGCGCCGACCACGAGGGTCTCGCCCGCTTTCGGCTGGCCGATCTTGTTGAACCCGTGCCAGGCGGTCAGGCCGGGCATCCCGAGCACGCCCACGGCGGTGGAGATCGGCGCGACGGTCGGGTCGACCTTGCGCACGTCCTTGCCCGGCGCCACGGCGTGGGAGCACCAGCCGAAGCGATGCTCGACGATGTCGCCGGGGGCGAGGCCGTCGAAATTCGATTCGAGCACGCGCGCGACGCAGCCCGCCTCCATCGTGTCGCCGATGCCGACCGAGGCGGCGTAGGACTTGGCGTCATCCATGCGCCCGCGCATGTAGGGGTCGAGCGAGAGCCAGAGCACTTCGACGAGGATCTCGCCCGCGCCCGGGGTGGGGATGGGACCGGTCTCGAGGCTGAAGTTCTCGGGCTTCGGGTCGCCCACGGGGCGGCTGGCGAGGGCGATGCGCTGCATCTGTCCGGTCATGTTCGGTCTCCCTGGTCGGCCCCCTCGCGTTCTGTCGCGCGGGGCGGGCCGTTGTGGTTTCGAAACGCGGTTTCGCGTGCCCGGGCAAGATGGACGCTGGCGCGCGGCGGGGCAAGCGGGAACGGTGGATGGGCGTCGGCAGGGGGCGGGCGCGCCCAGGGGGCGCAGGGCCCCCGTTCGCCCCCCCGCGCCGCGCAGGCAAGGCGGGGCGAGGGCGGCGGGCGCGGCGCCGGCGCGGCGGGAAGGCGTTGCGCGGGTGGGAAGCGGCGCGGGTGGCAAGCGATGGGCGCGCCACGCAAAGGCGGCGGTCGGGAGGCGACTTCCGAGACGACGACCGGCGCGCCCTTGCGACGCCGCGCCCGCGCCCGCGCCCGCGTCCCGGCCCGGCCCGGCCCGGCCCGGCGCGGAGAGGGAGACGCGGGCGGCGGTCGGGAGGCGGCAAGGACGGCGAAGCGGCGCGGGGGCCTGCGCCCCGGAGGATCGCCCCGGCGTCGGAAGGGCCGGGACCTCGTCCCGTCGCCGCGTGGACGGGATGGGCGGTTCAAAGCCCCGGACGGTCGTCGCCGCGTCGTCCGGCCCCGGACCTCGCCCGGGGGCCTCGCCCGGGAGCTCCAGGGACGGCATGGCCGGGCTGCGCGCGGCGGGGCGTCTCATCGTCCAGGCATGGCGGATCGCCCGGGCATAGCGCGCGATCCGGCGCGGGGACGCCGCCTGACCCCCGTGTCTGCGCCCCCTGCCCGGCCGCTCCGCTTCGCCCCCCCGCAGCCCCTGCCGCTCGACCTTCGCGCGGCGGGGCGCTAGAGCGGGGGGCATGCGCCCGCCCCTCGTTCCCCCGCCCGATCCGGGCCCCGTGCCGCCGGTGGACTACGCCCCGCCGCCGGGCCCCTTGCGCGTGATCCACCGCGACGCGCGCTGGCTGGTGGTGGACAAGCCCTCGGGGCTGCTCTCGGTCCCCGGCAAGGGCGCGGGCATGGAGGATTGCGTCGCGGCGCGCGCGCAGGCGCAGGTCCCCGGCGCGCGGATCGTGCACCGGCTCGACCTCGACACCTCGGGGGTGATGATCCTGGCGCTGGACGCCGACGCGCACCGGCATCTGGGCCTGCAGTTCGAGCGGCGGCACGCGCGCAAGAGCTACATCGCCCGGGTCACGGGGCGGATGGCGCGGGCGGAAGGACGGCTGGAGCTGCCGCTGCGCTGCGACTGGCCCAACCGGCCGCGGCAGATCCCCGACTGCATCCAGGGCAAGGCGGCGGTGACGGACTGGGCCGTACTGGGCGCGGAGGCGGACCGGCGCGGCGCCCCGGCGACCCGGGTGCGGCTGTTCCCGCTGACCGGGCGCAGTCACCAGCTGCGGGTGCACATGCTGTGGCTCGGCCACCCGATCCTGGGCGATCCGCTCTATGGCGGGGAAGACAGCCGGGGCGGCGCGGACCGTCTGCAACTCCATGCCGAGACGCTGACCCTGCGCTCCCACCTGGACGGCGCGCCGGTGACCTTCCGGTCAGACCCGCCGTTCTGATCCCTGGCCCGGGGACGGCGCACCCGCGCGCCCCTCGGCCCGAATGCGTCAGGCCGGATGCTTCGGGCCGGATGCTTCAGGCCGGATGCTTCGGGCCGGAGACGCTTCGAACCGGCGCCCCCGTCGCACGCCCCGGGCGGCCGCGCCAATGCCGCGGCAGGCTTTCCCGGCCGCGCCCGATGCGCCCCGCGCCCCCGTCGCGCGCCGCTCAGCCCGCGCGGCGCAGGGGGCGGGCCGGAGCGGCGGCCTCCGCCTCCTCGGGGCGGTAGCCGATGCGCAGGCCGCCCCAGTGGCGGCCGCGCACCATGATCGGCGCGCTCACGTCCTTCATCGTCACGTATTTGCCGCCGCCCATGTCGCGCCGATAGGCCTGCATCAGCGCCCGCCCGCTGGACCGCCCGGCGGCGAGCCCGACCCGGTCGGTGAAGAACCGCCGGTTCCGCGCGTTGGCCATGTCCCAGGCCGGGTCGCCCTTGGGCGGCTTCGAGAACTTGCGGTTATGCGTCGGAAGGTACCCGTCCCGGTTCACCGCGGCCGAGAACACGACGCCCTCGTGGATGTCGAGCGCGCTTTCCAGGATGTCGGGGAGAAGCTCGTCCGTCAGCCTGGTGAAAGGGGCCATGTATTGCGGCGGAGAGGAGCCCTGGAGCTCCTCGTACTCGGTGGAGAACAGCGCCTCCATGGTGATCCTGCCCGCCGACAGCGCGGCCTCGAAGCGGCGCGAGATCTCGGCCGCGCGCTCGATCGCCTCCTCCTCCATCCGCCCGTCGGTCATGCGGAAGCGGGCGAGCTGCGCGGTCAGCGCGCCCGCGACGTCGTCGAGGCGGCGCGCCGTCTCCTCGCCCGCGCGGCTCAGCCCCTCGCCCGCGCGGGAGATCTTGGCGAGCGCGTCCATCTCCCGCGAGCCGGCCTCGAGCGCGCTGCGCTGGCTGCCGCAGGCCTCCTCGATCGCGCCCGCGGCGCGCTCGGCCTGCTCCACCCGCTCGGCGATGCGGGCGAGCAGGTCCGAGCAGTCGCCGACATGGCGCGCGCAATCCTCGACCGTGACCGAGGAGCTTTTCACGATCTCGCGGATGTCGGCGGCGGCGGCGGCGGTGCGCCCGGCCAGGGCCTGCACCTCGGCCGAGACCACCGCGAATCCCTTGCCCGCATCCCCGGCCCGCGCCGCCTCGACGCTGGCGTTGACGGCGAGCAGGTTGGTCTGCTGGGCGATGGAGTTGATGACGTCGAGGATCTTGGCGATCTCCCGGCTGTCGGTCTGCATGCGCGAGATGGCGTCCTGGGCGGCGCCCGACACCTCGCGCCCCGAGCGGGCCACGCGCCGGGTCTCGGCGCTGTGGTCGCGCATCTCGTGGACCGCGTCGCCGACCTTGCGCACCTCCTCGCCCAGCGCGGCGTTGGCGTCGCGCGCGGCGGCGACGGCGGCCGCCTGCTCGCCGGTGTTGCGCATCATCTCGCCGGCCGCGTCGCGCATCTCGTGGCTGCGCGCGGCGATGCTCTCGGCCGAATCCATGGCCGATTCCACGATCGCGCGCAGGCCGGTCAGGATCTCGTTCACCGCGTCGCGCAGAAGGGCGAGGTTGCCCTTGTATGCGCCGTTGGCGGCGGTGGAGAGGTCGCCCTCGGCCAGCAGCCCGGCGAGGGCGAGCACCTCGTCCACCGCGGTCTGGAGGGCGGAGATGCCGCGATTCGCCCGCTCGGCATGGCGGGGGGCTTCGTCCGGGGAGAGGCGTGCGGTGAAATCGCCCTGCTCGAGCCCCTCGAGCCGCCGCGCCAGCGCCTCGGCCTCGGCCAGCGCGGCCGAAAGGGCCTGTTCGGCGGCGCGGTCGGGGGGCGGCGGCGCGGCGGCCGCGACGGCGGCGGCGGGCGGCCCGGCGGCGGCGGGCGGGGCGCCCCCCTCCCCCGCGAAGCCGGGCGCGCCGCCGCGCAGCGCCGCGACGGCGGCGAGCGCCACGGGGGCGAGCGTGACCAGCCCGGCCCAGTGCCCGGCCCAGGGCGCGAGCCCCGCGGCGGAGAGAATCGCCGCGCCCGCCGCGAGCGCCAGTCCCGCCACGGGGACGATGCCGAGATTCGCCAATCCTGCCTCCTGACCCTTGACGGGACGCGGCCCGGGGCCGCCTGCATGCCTGCGCGGGCCCGGCCGCGCGCCGCGCCCGGATCCGCCGCGTCCGCGGGCGGAACCGGGCGTCGGGGCGCCCCGGCGCCGCGCGGCGCGGCCCTTGCAGCCGTTGGAGTGTCCTTGCGCAGCGTTTCACCGAGGTTAAGAAGGGCCGCCGCCGCGCGGGTCGTTCCGCCCCGGCGCCCCCGGCGCGGCCCCGGCCCGCGCGAAAGCGGCCCGCGAAGGGGCGGAAGCGCGCGGGGCCGGTTGACGCGCGGCGCGGGCCTGACTATAGACCCGACCTCAGATTCACCGCGCAGCCCCCGGCCGTGCGGCCCCACTCCATCCGCGCGACGCCGGGCGCGCGCCGCATTCTAGAAGGGCTTCGACCATGTCTCGTCGCTGCGAACTGTCGGGCAAGGGCGTGCTGACCGGGAACCGGGTCAGCCACTCCAACATCAAGACCCGCCGTCGGTACCTGCCGAACCTCCACGCCGTCACCCTGCAGTCGGAGACCCTCGGGCGCTCCTTCCGCTTCAAGGTGTCCAGCCACGCGCTGCGCTCCGTCGATCACCGCGGGGGCCTCGACGGCTTCCTCGCCAAGGCCCGCGACGGCGAACTGTCGGCCCGCGCGCTGAAGGTGAAGCGCGAGATCGAGAAGGTCTCGGCCGCCGCCTGATCCGCGCCGCCTTGCGCCCCGGAACGGCTCCGGGAGCGCGGCGGACGGCGCGCGGAGCTCTTCGCGCGAGATGACATGCGCCGGGTCCCCGACCCGGGCGCAGGCCAGCGGCCCCGCCCTTCGGCGGGGCCGTCGGCGTAGGGGCCGCCTGGCGCGGCCGGCCGGAACGACCTCCCCGCACGCCCTTCCCCGCGACGCCGCGCCCCTTGCGCCCGGCGCGCGGAAAGACGATCTCCCTGCCCATGCGCAGGCTTCCGACCTTCCTGGCCGAGGCGTTGCGCGGGCTGCTGCTCGCGCTGCTGACCTTCCACGCGGCCGCCGCCGCCCTGCCCGCCCCGGCCGCTGCGGGCGAGGGGGGGCTGCGCGTGGTCTCGTGCTTCGGCGCGGTGATCCCGGATGCGGAAGGCGGGGCGCAGGCGGGGCTCGACGTCCATGTCGCCTGCTTCCTGTGCTGCGCGCCGCGGATCGACGCGGCGGGGGCGGTTCCCCTCCCCTCCGTCCTGCCGGTTCCGCTGGCGCGCACGGGCCCTGCGCCCGCCCCGGCGCCGCGGCTGCGCGTCGCCGCCCTGCCGCCCGCCCGCGGGCCTCCCGCCCTCTCCTGACCCTTCGACAGCTTTTTCAATCGAATGGCGCGCGGACCGCTGAGATCGGCCGCGCCACGGGAGATGACCCAATGATCCGCACCCTTCTGTCCGCGGCCGCCCTGGCCGCCCTCACCGCCCTGCCCGCTTCCGCCGAGATGATGGCCCATGACGCCTATGCGCGCAGCGCCAACGGCAAGACCGGCGCCGCCTTCATGGAGATCATGAACAAGGGCGCCGCCGACGACGTGCTCGTCGCCGCCCGCGCCGATGTCTCGCGCAAGGTGGAGCTGCACACGCATATCTTCGAGGGCGGCGTCGCGAAGATGCGCGAGGTCGAGGGCGGCATTCCCGTCCCGGCGGGCGAGACGGTGAAGCTCAAGCGCGGCGGCCTGCACGTGATGTTCATGGGGCTGAAGGCGCCGATGAACTCGGGCGAGAGCTTTCCGCTGACCCTGGTGTTCCAGAGCGGCGAGGAGGTCCAGGTCGACGTGACGGTGGACAATGAGCGCAAGCCCGAACACGGGATGATGCACGGCAAGATGAAAATGTCCCAGTAAGGGGTTCTTGGCGCCGGAAGACGGGGGGCGGTCCGGAAACGGGCCGCCCCTTTTCGCTTTCCGGCTCAGGCGCCGAGGATCTCCTCCACCCAGTCGGGGATGATCTGCGACGCCTTGCCGTGGCGCGAGGCGTGGAACAGCCGCGCGCCCTCGGAAGGTTCCAGGTTCAGCTCCAGCGTCTCCGCCCCCGCCTGCGCCGCCTCGGCCACGAAGCCCGCGGCCGGGTAGACATTGCCGGAGGTGCCGATGGACACGAAGAGCGCGCACTGCGCGATGGCGGCATATATTTCCTCCATCCGGTAGGGCATCTCGCCGAACCAGACCACGTCGGGGCGCACGCAGTTCGACCGGCATTCGGGGCAGGCGTCCGAGAGGGCCATGTCCCCCTCCCACCCCCATTGATGGCCGCAGCCGGCGCAGAGGGCGCGGCGAAGCTCGCCATGCATGTGGATCAGTTCGGCGGGCGGGGAGCCGGCGCGCTCGTGCAGGTCGTCGACATTCTGGGTGACGATCAGGACGTCCCCGGGCCGTTTCTTCTGCAGGCGGGCGAGGGCGTGGTGGGCGGCGTTCGGCTGCGCCTCGACGCAGCCCTGGCGGCGGGCGTTGTAGAAGCCGAGGACGAATTCGGGGTCGACGGCGTAGGCCTCGGGGGTGGCCACCTTCTCGAGCGGGACCTTCGTCCAGAGGCCGCCCGCGTCGCGAAAGGTGCCGAGGCCGGATTCGGCCGAAATGCCGGCGCCGGTGAGGATGACGATCTCGGGGGTCATGGCGGGTCTCCTCGGCTGGGGTCGGGGGCGCAGGATGCACCGCGCGGGCGGCGCGCGGAAGGGGGGCGGCGAAGCGGCGCGCCAGAGGGGGTGGCGGCGGTGGCCTCGGACCGGGGCGGAGGAACGGCGCGGCGACGGGCGGGGGAGGTCCGCCCCGGGGCGGCGCGCCCCGGATAGGCGCGGCGCGCCTGCGGCGGGCGCGGCGGCGGCATCCGGGGAACGCGCCCCTTGCCTTCCGTCCCCCGCCCGTCGTTTGCTGCCCCTGTCCGCCCAGCCCAGTCCGCCCTGCCCTGTCCGCCCAGCCCAGTCCGCCCTGCCCCGACGCCTCCCGGAGCCTTGCCATGACCGCGCCCCGCCTGCTCTTCGTCTGTCTCGGCAATATCTGCCGCTCTCCCGCCGCCGAGGGGGTGATGCGCGCCCTCGCCGCCCGGCACGGGACGGCGCTGGAGCTCGACAGCGCGGGCACCGGCGCCTGGCATGTCGGGAACCCGCCCGACCCGCGGATGCGCGCCGCCGCCGCAGCCCGGGGCTACCCGATCGACGACCTGCGCGCCCGCCAGGCCGAGGCGGCGGATTTTCACCGCTTC
This sequence comes from Rhodovulum sp. DZ06, assembly GCF_050586345.1. NCBI lineage: Bacteria > Pseudomonadati > Pseudomonadota > Alphaproteobacteria > Rhodobacterales > Paracoccaceae > Rhodovulum > Rhodovulum sp. DZ06. Next base: position 5,368 of record NZ_JBOCEF010000053.1, on the reverse strand, counting down.
GACATGATCCTGGCCATGGACCGCTCGAATTTCCGCGACCTGCGGGCCATCGCGCCGAGGGGGACCGAGGGGCGGCTCTCGCTGATGCTCTCCCACGGCGCCCATGGCGGGGGCGACGTGCCCGACCCGTATTACGGCGGCGAGGACGGCTTCGACCACGTGCTCGACCTGCTCGAGGATTCCTGCGCGGGGCTGCTGGAGAAGCTCGGCCGCTGAGGTCGCGGCGGCCGGGCCGCGCGCCGGGGGCCTCGCCGCGCCCGCCCTCAGCCCCGCCCCACGGCCCTTTGGAGCCGCGACCAGACCTCGGCGTCGATGCCGCTGCGCCAGGCCATGCCCGCCGCCGCCCGCACCCGCGCATTCCGGCGGCAGGCGTCCTCCAGCCGTCCGATCACCGCCGGACCATGGGCCGACAGAAGGTCTTCCAAAGGCCCGGCGGCGAGGTTCGCCAGCACGGCCTCCTCCCCGCCCTCCGCCGCGATCCGCAGGATGACGGACAGGGCCGCGTCGGGATCGTCCCGGCACATCCCATCAAGCCGCTCCCAGGCCGCGAACAGCCGATCCGCCTCGTCGCCCGATGCCCGCGCCGCACAATGCTCCGCCCAGTCGCGCGCCAGCGCCGCCGCCTCGTCCTCCGTCACCTGCGCCTCCTCTCCATCCGGGCCCCACCGTAGCCCCCCGCGCCCCGCGCCGCACGCGCCCCGGCCCGCCGCGCGCCGCGGGCGCCCCATCGGCCACGGGCGCGCGGCCCGTCGCGGCGCCCCCCTTGCGCCGCGGCGATCCGCCCCATATTGGAGCGGCATGACCCATCGCGCCCCCCTCCCCTTCGCCAAGTGGCACGGCCTCGGCAACGATTTCATCGTGCTCGACCCGCGCGCCCATGGCGTGCGCTGCACCCCCGCGCTGGCCCGCGCCGCCGGGGACCGGCATTTCGGCGTCGGCTTCGACCAGCTGGTCGAGATCCTGCCGGGAGAGGCGGGCGAAGACGGCGTGACCCCCGACGCCGCGCTGGTGTTCTGGAATTCCGACGGCTCCATCTCCGGCGCCTGCGGCAACGCCACCCGCTGCGTCGCCGCGAAGCTGCTGGAGGAGACGGGCAAGGACGCGCTGACCCTGCGCACCGCCTTCGGCCTGCTGCGCGCGCGCGTCGAGGACGGCCAGGTCGCGGTCAACATGGGCGCCCCCGCCTTCGACTGGCAGGACGTGCCGCTCTCCGAGCCCGCCGACACCGCATCCCTGCCCCTGCCGGGCGCGCCCGGCGCGGCCTCCATGGGCAATCCGCATTGCGTGTTCTGGGTCGAGGACGCCGAGGCGCTCGACCCCGCCGCCGAGGGCCCGCAGTGGGAGACGCACCCGCTGTTCCCGCAGAAGACCAATGTCGAGTTCATCGAAGTGAAGGCCCCCGACCGCATCCGCATGCGGGTGTGGGAGCGCGGGACGGGCGTGACCCTCGCCTGCGGCTCGGGCGCCTGCGCCGCCGTGGCCGCGGGCGCGCGCCGCGGCCTGCACGACCGGCGCGTGACGGTGGACCTGGACGGCGGATCCTTGCTGATCGACTGGCGCGAGGACGGGATCTGGATGGCCGGCCCGACGGCGCACGTGTTCGACGCGGTGTTCACCCCCGCGTTCCTCGAGAAGGCCGAGGCCGGGACGGCGCGGCCATGACCTCCGACATGCTCCCGGAAGACGAGGACGCGCCCGAAGCGGCGGCCCCCGGCGCCCCGGTGTTCGAAACCTTCGGCTGCCGCCTCAACGCCTATGAGACGGAGGCGATGAAGGGTCTCGCCGCCGAGGCGGGGATGAAGGACGCCGTCATCGTCAACACCTGCGCCGTGACCGCCGAGGCCGTCCGCCAGGCCCGCCAGCGCATCCGGCGCCTGCGCAAGGACAACCCGAACGCGCGCCTCGTCGTCACAGGCTGCGCCGCGCAGACCGAGCCCGAGACCTTCGCCGCGATGCCCGAGGTGGACCTGGTGCTGGGCAACCAGGAGAAGATGTCCGCCAGCGCCTGGCGCGCCGTCGCCGCGCCGAACTTCATCGGCGAGACCGAGAAGATCCGCGTCGACGACATCATGTCCGCCACGGAAACCGCGGGTCACCTGATCGACGGCTTCGGCACGCGCGCCCGCGCCTATGTGCAGGTCCAGAACGGCTGCGATCACCGCTGCACCTTCTGCATCATCCCCTTCGGCCGCGGCAATTCCCGCTCGGTCCCCGCAGGGGTCGCGGTCGAGCAGATCAAGCGCCTCGCCGGCCGCGGCTATAACGAGGTGGTGCTGACCGGGGTCGACATGACCTCCTGGGGCGCGGACCTGCCGGGGGGGCCGAAGCTCGGGGACCTCGTGCAGCGGATCCTGCGCATGGTCCCGGACCTGCCGCGGCTGCGCATCTCCTCCATCGATTCGGTCGAGGCGGACGAGGCGCTGCTCGACGCCGCCCGCTCGGATCCTCGCTTCATGCCCCACCTGCACCTGAGCCTGCAGGCCGGGGACGACATGATCCTCAAGCGCATGAAGCGGCGCCATTCGCGCGATGACGCCATCCGCTTCTGCCAGGAGCTGCGCGCCGCGCGCCCCGAGATGGTCTACGGCGCCGACATCATCGCCGGCTTCCCCACGGAAACCGAGGCGATGTTCGAGAACTCGCTGAAGCTGGTCAAAGATTGCGGCCTGACCTGGCTGCACGTCTTCCCCTTCTCGCCGCGCAAGGGCACCCCTGCCGCGCGGATGCCGCAGCTGCCCAAGGCCGTGGCGAAGGAGCGCGCCGCGCGGCTGCGCGCCGCGGGGGATGCCGCGCGGGACACGTACCTGGCCGCGCAGGTCGGAACCCGCCAGAAGGTGCTGATGGAGCGCCCGCGCATGGGCCGCACCGAAAGCTTCGCCGAGGTGATCTTCGACGCCGACCGCCCCGAGGGCGCCATCATCGAGGCCGACCTCGTGGGCGTCGCCGAGGGCCGCCTGGTCGGCGCCTGACGCCCCCCCGACGCCGGAGACCCGTGCATGAAGCCGCTCGCCCTGCTCGCCGCCCTCCTCCTCGCCGCACCCGCGGCGGCCGAAGACACCCCGCGCACGCCCGAGGACCGGCTGCAGGACGTCCTGTCGCGCTTCACCGACCATATCCGCGGGTTCGAGCTGAGCCTCGTCGGCTGCCAGCTGAACATGACCTACACCCAGCGCCTGACGGACGGCGAGAACAACCGCAACACCTGGCAGATCTGGCGGCAGGACCTCGCCGCCATCCGGCTGGCCGAGGGGACGGCGCAGAAGGGCGAGACCACCTGGCGCTTCATCGCCCCGCGCCGGGACGGGTCCGCCGCGCTCGCCGCCCAGGTCGCACGGGCGGCGCGCATCGCCTTCGGCCCCGATCACATCGTCTCCAGGATCGACTGGACGGAGGAGGCGCTGGCAGCCCCGGGGGTCTCGCTCGACTGGCGGCGGTTCTCGGGCGCGCCGTTCCATGCGCTCTCGGCCGGGGACATCGGGTTCGAATCCGAACCGGACCCGGAGGAGGACGCGCGGATCTTCGCCGCGCTGCGCGGGGCGGCGGCGCCCTTCTCGATCAAGCTGGAGGCGGAGACCAGGGCCGCCCCCGGCCCGGTGGTCGAGGCGCCCCACGTGATGTTCGGCGAATTCGCGCCGCCGCTGCGCTCGCCGATCCTGACGCTGGAGCAGGCCGAGGAGTTCGGCGCCGCCCTGCGCGACCATGCGGCGACGGACTGCCCCGAGGCGCTGCGCTGACGCTCCGCCGGGGAAGGCCGCCGCCGCTCCGCCGCATGGAGCGGCAGCGCCTTGCGCCCGCCCCGAACGCCCGCCCCGAACGCCCGCCCGGGCCTTGCCCCCGGGCGGGGATGGTGGGAAGCAGGACCGGGCGCGCGCGCCTGCGCGATCCCGCCGCGCGCCGTGCGCCGCCGCCGCGTCGGGGACCGGCGTTGAACGCCCTCCCCTTCCCATGACGCGGCGCAACCGCTAAGTCGGGTGCAATACGCCTGTTCCAAGCGCGAGGTCCGTCCATGTCCTTCTTCGGCAAGCTCAAGCAGCGGCTGACCCGCTCCTCCTCCAAGATCGGAGAGGGGCTGGACGCGCTTGTCGAGGACGGCGCCGAGGACAGCGCCGCGCCCGCCCCTGCGCCCGCCGCGACGCCGGACCCCACCGCCCCGGCGCCCGCCGCGCCGCGGACCGAGGCCCCGGCCGAGGCGGAGGCCGGGCAGACCCCGGCGCCGCAGCCGTCCTCGGTCCCACCCGAGGCGTCGCCCGCCGCGCCGACGCCCGCCGCGCCGACACCGGCCGCCGCGCCCGCGCCCGAACCCGCGCCCGAACCGGCGCAGAAGCCCGGCTTCCTGCGCCGCCTTCTCGGCGGCGGCGCCCCGGCGGGCGTCGACAAGGCCGCTCCCGGCGCCCCTGCCCGCGCCGACGCCCCGCGCCGCACCCTCGACGACGACATGCTCGAGCAGCTCGAAGAGCTGCTCATCGCCTCGGACATGGGCGTCGAGACCGCGATGAAGGTCTCGGCCAACATCGCCGAGGGCCGCTACGGGCGGAAGGTCTCCGCCCAGGACATGCGCGACCTGCTGGCCCGCGAGGTCGCCCGGATCATGGAGCCCGTCGCCCGCCCCCTGCCCCTGACCGGCCAGAAGCCGCAGGTGGTGCTGGTGGTCGGCGTCAACGGCTCCGGCAAGACCACCACCATCGGCAAGGTGGCGAGCCAGCTGAAGGCCGCCGGCAAGCACGTGGTCATCGCCGCCGGCGACACCTTCCGCGCCGCCGCCGTCGAGCAGCTCCAGGTCTGGGGCGAGCGCGCGGGCTGCCCGGTGCTGACCGCCCCCGAGGGGTCCGACCCCGCCAGCCTCGCCTTCGACGCCATGACCCGGGCCGAGCAGGAGGGCGCGGACCTTCTGCTGATCGACACCGCCGGGCGCCTGCAGAACCGCTCGGACCTGATGCAGGAGCTGGAGAAGATCGTCCGCGTGATCCGCAAGAAGGACCCGACCGCCCCGCACAACACGCTGCTGGTGCTGGACGCCACCACCGGCCAGAACGCGCTGAGCCAGGTGGAGATCTTCGGCAAGCTGGCCGACGTCTCGGGGCTGGTGATGACCAAGCTCGACGGCACCGCCAAGGGCGGCGTGCTGGTGGCGCTGGCGGACCGCTTCGGCCTGCCCATCCACGCCATCGGCGTGGGCGAGCAGATCGACGACCTCGCGCCCTTCGACCCGGATGAATTCGCGGCGGCGCTGACGGGGGCGGGCTGACGGGTCGGGCTGAGGTTGCGTTTCGGGGGGCCGGCCCCCCGATGCCCCCCATCTAGAGGGGGGGACCCCCCCCAACCCCCCCCCCCTTTTTGGGGGGGGAGAGGGCAACGCAAGGAGAGCGAA
>NZ_JBOCEF010000052.1:0-33556 GCF_050586345.1 Rhodovulum sp. DZ06 | reverse complement strand
CCCCCCCCCCCCCCCCCCCCCCCCCCCCCCCCCCCCCCCCCCCCCCCCCCCCCCCCCCCCCCCCCCCCCCCCCAGTCTCCCTCGACCAACGCCGGCCCACCCGCTATCCCCTCCCCATGCAGATCCCGAGCCTTACCGCCCTTCCGGACCTTCCTGTCCGCGCCGTGCTGCCCGCGCTCGCCGCCGCGCTGGCGGAGGCGCCCTGCGCGGTGCTCGAGGCGCCGCCGGGCGCGGGCAAGACCACCCTTGCGCCCATTCACCTCGCCGCCCAGCCCTGGGCCACGGGGCGCATCGTGATGCTGGAGCCGCGCCGCGTCGCCGCCCGCGCCGCGGCCGAGCGGATCGCGTCGCTGGTGGGCGAGACGCCGGGCGCCTCGGTCGGCTGGCGCATCCGCGGCGAGAACACCTGCGGGCCGGACACGAAGATCGAGGTGGTGACCGAGGGCGTGCTGACCCGGATGCTGCAATCGGACCCGGAGCTGAGCGGCGTCTCGGCGCTGCTGTTCGACGAGATCCACGAGCGTTCGCTGAACGCCGATCTCGGGCTGGCGCTGGCGCTCGAGGCGCAGGGCGCGCTGCGCGAGGACCTGCGCATCGTCGCCATGTCCGCGACGCTGGACGCCGACGCGCTGGCGGCGCTGATGGGGAACGCGCCGGTGATCCGCTCGGACGGGCGGATGTTTCCAGTGGAAACACGCCATCTCGTCAAACCCTGGCGCGCCCCGGCGGGCCGCCGCGGGCCGCGTTTCGAGGACGCGATGGCGGACCTGATCGCCGAGGTGATGGCGGCGGAGCCCGGCTCCGCCCTCGCCTTCCTGCCGGGGGCGGGCGAGATCGCGCGGGTGGAGCAGCGCCTGTCCGGTCGGCTGCCGGGCGTCGAGATCCGCCCGCTCCATGGCGGCCTGCCCTTCGCCGCGCAGCGCGCCGCGATCCGGGCCTCGGAGGGGCGCAAGCTGGTGCTGGCGACCTCGATCGCCGAGACCTCGCTGACCATCGACGGGGTGCGCATCGTCATCGACGGGGGGCTGGCGCGGCGGGCGCGGTTCGACCCGGCCTCGGGCATGTCGCGGCTGGTGACGGACCGGGTGACGAAGGCCGAGGCAGAGCAGCGACGCGGCCGGGCCGGGCGGCTGGAGCCGGGCGTCTGCGCGCGGCTCTGGACCAAGGGCGAGGAGGGCGGCATGGCCCCTGCCCCGCGCCCCGAGATCCTGGAGGCGGACCTGGCCGCGCTGGCGCTGGAGCTGGCGCTGTGGGGGGCGGCGCCGGGCGACCTCTCCTTCCCCGACCAGCCGCCCGAGGCCGCGTTCCGCGAGGCGCAGGCGCTGCTCCGGGACCTCGGGGCGCTCGACGCCGAAGGCCGGGCGACGGCGCATGGCAAGGCGCTGGCCCGGGCCCCGGCGCATCCGCGGCTGGCGCACATGATGCTCTCGGCCCCGGCCGCCTCGCGGCGGGACGCGGCGCGGCTGGCGGCGCTGCTCGAGGATCGCGATCCGCTGCCGCGCGAGGCGCCGTCGGACCTGTCGCTGCGGCTGTCGGCGCTCGCGGGCGGCAAGCGTTTCGCGTCCGAGCACCCCTATCGCGCCGACCCGGGGCGGCTGGCGGCGATCCGCGAGGCGGCGAAGCGGCTCGAGCGGTCGGCGAAAGGCGGCGGCGGGCCGGGCGATGCGGAATCGCCCGGCGCCCTCCTCGCCCGCGCTTACCCGGACCGGATCGCCTTGATGCGCCGGAACGGCGAGGCGACGCGGGAGCGGCCGGAGGCGCGGTATCTTCTGTCCGGCGGCAAGGGCGCAGCGCTGAGCGGGGGCGATCCGCTGTCATCGCAGCGGCTGCTGGCGGTGGCGGACACGGATGGCGACCCGCGGCAGGCGAAGATCCGCCTCGCCGCGCCGCTGGACCGGGCCGAGCTGGAGGCGCTGTATGGCGACCGCCTCGAGGAGGTGCGCGTCTGCCAGTGGAATTCCCGCACCCGGTCCGTCGAGGCGCGGATCCAGCGGCGGCTCTTCGCGCTGGTGCTGGATGACCGGCGCTGGCCCGACGCGCCGCCCGAGGCGCGGGCGGCGGCGATGGCCGAGGGGGTGCGCGAGCTCGGCCTGCAATGCCTGCCCTGGACGGCGGCGGCGATGCGCCTGCGCGCGCGGGTCGATTTCGGCCGCCGTGCGGGGGTGAAGGGGCTGCCCGACATGTCCGACGACGCGCTGCTGGCGGAGCTGGATGCGTGGCTGACGCCGCATCTCGGGACCATCCGCGGGGCGGGAGAGCTGGAGCGGCTGGACCTCGCCTCCCTCCTGTCCGCGCGGCTGGATTGGGGCGCCTCGCAGGCGCTGGAGGCGGCGGCGCCGTCCCATTTCACCGCGCCGACGGGCAGCAAGGTCCCGGTGGATTACGACCGCGACCCGCCCGCCATCGCGATCCGGTTGCAGGAGCTGTTCGGGCTGACCGAGCATCCCTCGGTGGGGCCGCGGCGGCTGCCGCTGCTGCTGGACCTTCTGTCGCCCGCGGGGCGGCCGGTGCAGACCACGGCGGACCTGCCGGGCTTCTGGGCCAATTCCTATGCCGATGTGCGCAAGGACCTGCGCGGGCGCTACCCGCGCCATCCCTGGCCCGAGGACCCCGCCGCGGCGGAGGCGACGCGCCGGGCCAAGCCGCGGGGCCGCTGAGGGGGCCGCCGAGGGCGCCGCCGAGGGGGCCGCCGAGGGGACCGTTGCCAGGGACGCTGCCGCGGAGGGGGGGGGACGCCGCCGGGGGGCGCCGCCTCGGCCAGCCGCCCGCCTCCGTCAGCCGCGGGCGAGGACCCGCCCGCGCAGGCGCAGCACCCCGAGCGCCGCGAAGGCGCCGGAGAGCAGCGCCAGCGTGCCCGGGAGCGGGATCACCATCGGCGGCTCCTCCGCCCCCTCGAGCGCCAGGGCCGCCCCGACGGACAGGGGCGCCGCCGGCGCCGAGGAGAGCGGCGCGTGGGCGCGGCTGATCTGCAGACCCTCGCCCGTCGATTGCGGCCGCCGCGCCGTCGCGCCCGGCTCCGCCGCCCCGGCGCGATCCGCGCTGGTCCCCGGCTCGGCCTGGGCGCCGCGGTCGGCCGTCATCCCCGGCTCCGCCGCCGTGCCGCGATCCGCCGTCATCCCCGGCTCGGCCGCGCCGCCGCGATCCGCCTGCCCGCCGGTGGCCGCGTGATCGCGGCGCAGCGCCAGGCCGGGCGGGGCCGCGCGCGACGCCTGCGCGGCGCCCGCCGCGGCCGCCCTCGCCGGCGCCGCGTGGCCCCATTGAAGGTTGTCGAGCAGGATCAGCGCCGCGTCGGTGCGCAGCCGGATCTCGTCGAAGCGCACGCCGGTGAAGCCGACATAGGCGGTGTCGGCGTTCGACCAGCCCGCCTGCCAGCGCATCGTCTCCACCGCCTTGCCGTCGAGCAGCGCCGTCGCCTCGACCCAGGCGCCGGGGGCGGCGAAGGCGAAGGCCGCCGCCTCCTGGTCCTGCGCCCAGAGGATCGAGAGCGCGCCGGTCCAGCCCGCGTCGCCGTGGGAGCCGAGCGCCGCGCCCGACATCCCCGCCACGTGGTCGACCCGCTGGGGCGAGAGGGCGAGCGGGCGCGAGAAGGTCACCCCCGCCCGCGCCAGCCCGCGCACCAGCGCGCCGGGCGCGCGCGCGGCGCCCTCGAAGCCCACCACCCGCTCGGGCGCCGGAAGGCCCGTGGGCCCGAGGAACATCGCCGCCCGCGCGGGCGCGGCGGGCAGCGACGCGGCGCAGAGCAGCGCGCCGAGGCAGGCGGCCGCGCGCACGGGCCGGGCCCCCGCGCGCCGGGGCGCGGCGGCGGAGGGGGACGGGCGCCGGGCGGGGCGCGGAACGCAGGGATCCATGACGCGGGCTCCGAATCAGAACGGACGAGACAGCCCGATCCTGCGCCCCTTCCCCCTGCGAAACCGTTGCCATGCCCCCCGGCCCGGCCGGTCCAACCCGAAACATTCCGCGAACACCCGGATTTCTTTCCCCCTCCGGCGGATCCGCCATGATTTGTTCACCATGTCCGAAGAGCCTCGACGCCCCCGGCGGAGCCGCGACCGCTCCGCCGCGGGGCGCCCCGACCCGGGCGCCCGAGCGCCGGGAAACCCCGAACCCTGAAGGACCCCCCGATGTCAGCCGCCGCAGCCGCAGCCCCCGAGCCGTCGTTCCGCCACTCCGTCGACATCATGTTCAACCGCGCCGTCTCGCTCATGGACCTCTCGCCGGGGCTCGAGGAGAAGATCCGCGTGTGCAACGCCACCTATACCGTGCGCTTCGGCGTGCGCCTGCGCGGGCGGGTGCACACCTTCACCGGCTACCGGTCGGTGCATTCCGAGCACATGGAGCCGGTCAAGGGCGGCATCCGCTTCGCCCAGTCGGTCAACCAGGACGAGGTGGAGGCGCTGGCCGCGCTGATGACCTTCAAATGCGCGCTGGTCGAGGCGCCCTTCGGCGGCTCCAAGGGCGGCCTGTGCATCGACCCGCGCCAGTGGGAGGAGGACGAGCTCGAGCGCATCACCCGCCGCTTCGCCTTCGAGCTGATCAAGCGCGACCTGATCCACCCCTCCCAGAACGTGCCCGCACCCGACATGGGCACGGGCGAGCGGGAGATGGCCTGGATCGCCGACCAGTACCGGCGCATGAACACCACCGATATCGACAGCCCCGCCTGCGTCACCGGCAAGCCGCTCGACGCCGGCGGCATCCTGGGCCGCGTCGAGGCGACGGGCCGCGGCGTGCAATACGCGCTGCGCGAATTCTTCCGCCACCCCGAGGACGTGGCCTGGGCGAACATGACCGGCGGGCTCTCGGGCAAGCGGGTCGTGGTCCAGGGCCTCGGCAACGTGGGCTATCACGCCGCCAAGTTCCTGTCCGAGGAGGACGGCGCGGGCGTGATCGCGGTGGCCGAGCATGACGGCGCGATCATCAACGACGAGGGCATCGACATCGAGGCCCTGCGCACGCATATCGCCGAGACCGGCGGCGTGCGCGGCTTTGCGGGCGGGACCTACCGCGCCGACGGCCACGCGGCGCTGGAGATGGAGTGCGACATCCTGATCCCCGCGGCGATGGAGGGGGTGATCAACCTCTCCAACGCCGACCGGGTGAAGGCGCGGCTGATCATCGAAGCGGCCAACGGCCCGATCACCGCCGGCGCGGACGAGATCCTGCGCAAGAAGGGGATCGTGGTGATCCCCGACCTCTACGCCAACGCGGGCGGCGTGACCGTGTCCTATTTCGAATGGGTCAAGAACCTCTCGCACATCCGTTTCGGGCGGATGGAGCGGCGGCGCGAGGAGGCCCGCCACCAGTTGCTGCTCGATGAGCTCGGCGGCGCGGGGGTGAACCTCTCGGCCGAGTTCCAGCGCAAGTACCTGCAAGGGGCGGACGAGCTGGAGCTGGTCCGCTCGGGCCTCGACGACACGATGCGCGAGGCGTACCAGCGGATGCGCGAGGTGTGGCGCGAGCGGCAGGACGTGCCGGACCTGCGCATCGCCGCCTATCTGTGCGCCATCGACAAGGTGGCCAAGAGCTATCGCGCGCTGGGCCTGTAGGCGCAGGGTCTGCAGGCGCCGGGTCCGAAGAACGCGGAACGCCCGCCGGGAGACCGGCGGGCGTTCTGCATTCAGCGGCGCAGGGCGGCGGGTCAGAGGCCCTGGCGCCCCATCTCCAGCACCTTGCGGCGGCGGGCCGCCAGCCGCTGGTCCGGGCCCATCGCGTCGACCTCGGACAGCATCGCCGCGATGGCCGAGCCGGTGCGGGCCATGGTCAGCTCCCGGTCGCGATGGGCGCCGCCGACCGGCTCGTCGATGATCCGGTCGATGACCTTGAGCTTGTAGAGATCCTGCGCCGTCAGCCGCAGCGCCTCGGCCGCCTCGCGCATCTTCTCCGAATCCTTCCACAGGATCGACGCGCAGCCCTCGGGCGAGATCACCGAGTAGATCGAGTGCTCCAGCATCGCCACCCGGTCGGCGGTCGCAAACGCCACCGCGCCGCCCGAGCCGCCCTCGCCGATGATCACCGACACCAGCGGCACCTTGATCTGCAGGCATTTTTCCGTGCTGCGGGCGATGGCCTCGGACTGGCCGCGCTCCTCGGCGCCCTTGCCCGGATAGGCGCCCGCGGTGTCCACCAGCGTGATCACCGGCAGGCCCATGCGGTCGGCGAGGTCCATCAGGCGCACCGCCTTGCGATAGCCCTCGGGGCGGGCCATGCCGAAATTGCGGTGGATGCGGGAGCGGGTGTCGGCGCCCTTCTCGTGCCCGAACACCACCACCGGGCGGTCGCGGAACCGGGCGAGGCCGCCCACCACCGCCGCGTCCTCGGCGAAGCCGCGGTCGCCGGCCAGCGGCGTGTACTCGTCGAACAGCGCGTCGATGACGTCGAGCGCATGGGGCCGGTCGGGATGCCGCGCGACGCGGCATTTGCGCCAGGGCGTCAGGTCGGCATAGAGCTCGGCCAGCATCTCGGCCGCCTTGGCGTCGAGGGCCGCGGCCTCTTCCTCGACCTTCACGCTCTCGTCCTGCCGGGCCATGGCGCGAAGCTCTTCGGCCTTGCCCTCGATCTCGGCGAGGCCCTTTTCGAAGTCCAGGTAGGTCTGCATGGCGCGGCGGTCCCTTTCGGCGGTGGCTCGGCCCTTCGAATATGCCTGCCGGGCCGGATTTTCAATGCGCCGCGACGCGGAAAACGCCGCGGGCGCGCCCCCCTTGATCCCGCGCCCCCCCGCGCGCATCGTGGCCGCGCACTCGAACAAGGACCTTTCCCGATGAGCATGAGCGACGGCCGCATCCGCACTTTCCACAACGGCGCCTGGCATGAAGGCGACGTGCCGGTGGCGGGGGCGGCCACGCACGGGCTGTGGCTGGGCACGACGGTGTTCGACGGGGCGCGGACCTTCGAGGGGGTGTCGCCCGATCTCGACCTGCATTGCGCGCGCCTCAACCGCTCGGCCCGCGCCATGGGGATGGCGCCGGTGCATTCGGACGGCGAATTGGTGGAGATCGCGCAGGAAGGCATCGCGGGCTTCAACGGGGGCGAGGCGCTCTATATCCGCCCGACCTACTGGTCGAAGGACGGCGACGCGGCGCTGATCGGCCCGGACCCCGAAAGCACCGATTTCGCGCTGTGCATCGAGGAATTCCCGATGCCGGACGAGGCGAAGTTCGAGGCCGGCGCCTCGGCCGCCATCTCCTCGTTCCGCCGTCCGAACCCGAGCATGGCGATGACCGAGGCGAAGGCCGCCTGCCTTTATCCCAACAACGCGCGGATGCTGCGCGAGGTGCGCGCGAAGGGGTTCGACGACGCCATCTCGCTCGATCCCATCGGCAACGTGGCGGAGTTCGGGTCCTCGAACCTCTTCATCGTCAAGGACGGGGTGGCGGCGACGCCGATCATCAACGGCACCTTCCTCAACGGAATCACGCGGCAGCGGGTCATCAAGCTGCTGAACGCCAACGGGGTCGAGTGCGTGGAGGCGGTGCTGAGCGTGCAGGACCTGTGGGAGGCGGACGAGATCTTCTCGACCGGCAATGCGCGCAAGATCGGCGCGCTGACCCGGTTCGAGACGCGCGAGCTGGAGGTCGGGCCGGTGGCGCGGCTGGCGAAGAAGCTCTACTGGGAGTTCGCGCACGGCTGAGGGGCGCGGCGGCGTCAGGCCTTGCCCTTGTCCACGCGCGGGCTGCAGCCGCCCGACGACAACCCCGCGGCCGCCTCGGGGCAGCGCGCCGCCGCCTCGGCGCCCGAGAAGGCGGCATAGGCGGCGCAGCGCAGCGCATCCTCGAAATCATAGGCGAAGGCGGGCAGGTTCGCGGCCTCGACCGCCTCGCGCACCTTCGGCCCCGGATTGGCCATCGGCCACAGCCCGGCGACCGAGGTGAAGATCATCCGCATCGCGATCTCGGCGCCCTCGGCGCTCAGCGCCCCATGCCCGCGCACCAGCGCCGCGACGCCGCGCTGGTGCAGCAGGTACATGGCGCTTTTCAGCTCGACGATCTTGGGGGCCGAGATGTTTTGCTCGAGCGTCCCGGCCATGATCGACACGAGGTGGCACAGGCGCGGACGCTCGGCGAAGCAGGCGGCGGTTCCGGCGGCCAGGTGCAGCAAACGCTGATCCTGCGGCGCGTCCGAGGCGGCGAGGGTCCCGGCCTCGATCTCCAGCTCCTCGACCATCTTCTCGCAGCCGTCGATCAGAAGCTGGATCAGGATCTCTTCGCGGCTTTCGAAATAACGGTAGAGGCCGGACTTCACCACGCCCGCGCGCGACGCGATGGCGCTGAGCGTCGCCGCCTCCGGGCCGCCCTCGTCCAGCAGCGCGCGCGCCGCCGACAGGATCGACGCGCGACGTTCCGCCTTGCGCTCCGGGCTGCGCGCCCTCTGGAATCCATCATCCGCCATGTGCGAAGATGTAGCGTGGAATGGGATCGACGGCAAGCGAACGCTGTTCTCTTATTGACATCCCGGCCCCGGTTCCCATTTATCCCCACAGTCGGCGCCGCGCAGGCGCTCCTTCGTCCCCCGCCGCAATGGGGGAGCGGCCCCATCCCCAGACGGGCCGCGGAGCGTTGTTCCCCCTCTACCGCGCGGCGCCGGCGCCTGGATGTTCAGCCCGGCGCGCCGGGCGCGGCGCGGGCCGTCCCCCCGCGCCCCACCAAGAAGACGGCGAGGGTAGGATGAAGCTGACGGTCAATGGCGAGACGCGGGAGTTCGAGGCCGATCCCGACATGCCCCTTCTGTGGGCGCTGCGGGATCTGCTGGACGTGAAGGGGCCGAAATACGGCTGCGGGATCTCGGCCTGCGGGGCCTGCACGGTGTGGATCGACGGGGTTCCGACCCGCTCCTGCACCATGCCCGTCGGCGTGGTCGAGGGCGCGGTGACGACCATCGAGGGCCTGCCCGCCGCCATGCCCGCCGCCGCCTCGGCTTCGGGCGAGCCGCCGGTCCTCTCGGCCGTGCAGACCGCGTGGGAGGCGGAGCAGGTCCCCCAGTGCGGCTATTGCCAGTCGGGCCAGATCATGGCCGCCGCGGCGCTGCTGCGCGACAATCCCGCCCCCACCGACCAGGACATCGACGATGCGATGACCAACCTGTGCCGCTGCGGGACCTATCCGCGCATCCGCGCCGCCATCCACCGCGCCGCCGGCGCCATCGCCGAGGGCTGAGCGTCATGGGCAAGATCACCCGCCGCATCTTCATGGGCCTCGGCGCCGCCGCGGTCGGCGGCCTCGCCGTCGGCTATTACTACGTCGCCGCCCCGCACCCGAACCCGCTGAACGGGACACGGGACGGGGACGAGAGCGTGCTGAACCCCTGGCTGGTCATCTCCGCGGAGGGCGAGATCACCGTGATCGCGCCGCGCGCCGAGATGGGCCAGGGCGTGCATACCGGCCTCGCCACCCTGGTGGCCGAGGAGCTGGGCGTGCAGCTTTCCGACGTGACGGTCGAGCACGGCCCCGCGGGCGCCGCCTATTACAACGGCGCGATGCTGGCCGAGGCGGGCGAGGCCCCGGCCTGGGACGAAAGCTGGGCCTCGGGGATGATGGAGACCGTGGGCCGGACCATGGGCAAGGTGCTGGGGCTGCAGGGCACCGGCGGCTCGACCTCGGTGGTCGATGCCTGGGACAAGATGCGCAAGGCGGGCGCCGCCGCGCGCATCGCCATGGCGGGTGTCGCGTCCGAGCGCCTCGGCGTACCGGCCGACCGGCTGGTGATCGAGGGCAAGGCCTTCAAGGACCCCGCCTCCGGCCGCGCGGTCGGCTTCGGGGAGCTCGCCGCCGCCGCCGCCGAGAAGGGCCTGCCCGACGATCCGGCGCTGACCCCGCGCGAAGACTGGCGCTTGATCGGGCGGACCCAGGAGCGCGTCGACATCCACGCCAAGGTCACCGGCGCGCCGATCTTCGGCATCGACGTGGAGCTTCCGCAGATGCTCCACGCCACGGTGAAGATGTCCCCCGTCTTCGGCGGCAAACCGGTGAAGGCGGATGAGGCCGCGGCCCGCGCCGTTCCCGGCGTGGTCAAGGTGGTGCCGCTCAAGACCCCGCTGGGCGAGGGCTACGGCGTCATCGCCCGCAACACCTGGGCCGCCTTCCAGGGCGCCGAGGCGCTGGCTGCCGAATGGCCCGCCCCCGCCTATCCCGCCTCGACCGACGCGCAGTTCGCCGCGCTGTCCGAGGCGCTGGACGAGGAACGCCACCCGAACGCCTTCGAAATGGGCGTGACCGGCGACGCCCCCGTCTCGCTGCGCGCCGCCCCGGAGGCGGAGATCCTGTCGGCCGAATACCGCGCGCCGATGCTCGCCCATGCCTGCATGGAGCCGATGAACGCCACCGCGCAGCTGGTGGACGGCACGCTGAAGGTCTGGTCCGGCAACCAGTCGCCGACCATCATCCAGGACGTGTGCGGGCCGCTCGTGGGCCTGTCGGCCTCGGATGTCGAGGTCGCCACCCTGCCCATGGGCGGCGGCTTCGGGCGGCGCTTCGAGGTGGACGTGGCGATGCTCGCCGCCCAGCTGTCGCAGCATACCGACGGGCGCCCGGTGAAGATGACCTGGACGCGGGAAGAGGACATGTCCCACGACATGTACCGCCCCCCCGCGCTGGGCCGGTTCCGCGCCCATGTGCGCCGCAATGAAGGCCCGACGGCGATCGAGATGCGCGTCGCGGCCCCCCACATCACCAAGTCGGTGCTGAGGCGCACCTTCGGCATGGAAGGCGGCGGCCCGGACAAGTCGGCCATCGACGGGCTGTTCAACCAGCCCTTCTTCGTGCCCAACGCCGATTACCAGGGCATCTCGGTGGATCTCGGGGTTCCCGTGGGCTTCTGGCGCTCGGTCGGCAATTCGCAGAACGGGTTCTTCCACCAGGGCTTCATGGACGAGATCGCGCATCGCGCGGCGCTCGACCCCCTCGAGATGCGCCTGAAGATGATGGACCGCCCCGAATTCGCCCCCGGAAAGGCGGCGCTGGAGCGGGTGGCGGCCATGTCCGGCTGGGGCGAGAGCGCGCCCGGGCGGGCCAAGGGCGTTGCGCTGTGCCTCTCGTTCGGGACCTGGGTGGCCGAGGTGGTCGAGGTGTCCGAGCAGGACGGGGCCATCAAGCTCGAGAACGTGTGGTGCGTGGCCGATCCGGGGACAGTGGTCGACCCGGGCAATTTCCGCGCCCAGATGGAGGGCGGGATCATCTTCGGCCTCTCGGCGGCGATGATGCAGCGGATTTCGCTTGAGGGCGGCCAGGTGCAGGAGCTGAACTTCGACGGGTTCGACGCCCTGCGCATGGCCTCGGCCCCCGCGGTGCACGTGGAGCTGCTGGAGAATTCGCCCTTCATGGGCGGCGCGGGCGAGCCGGGCACCCCCCCGGCGGCCCCGGCGCTGGCCAACGCCATCTTCGCGCTGACCGGCAAGCGGCTGCGGGCGATGCCCTTCTCGGACGAGGTGGACTTCGTCTGAGGCGGCGGCGTTCCGACGGCAAAAGGCCCGGCGCGAGGGGATCGCGCCGGGCCTTTTTCATGCGCCTGCCGTGGGACGCCGCGGCGCTCAGCCGCCCACGAACGCCTCGCGGATCAGGTCATGCAGGTGGGCGCCCTCGCGGATCGGCCCGGAATCGCTCTCGATCCGCCCGAGGAAATGGTCGAGCGCGCCGTCCCAGTCCGGGGCGATGACGAAATGGTCGTCCTCGCCCGGGCCGAACACGATCACCTGCCCGACCGTGCCGTTCGGCCCGGGATCGAGGTCGACGCCGATATAGTTGCCGCCGCCGTCATGGACCAGCGGCAGCCACTTCAGGTGCATGTACTTGTCCCGGATCGCGCCCTCGGGGTGGTAGCGCTGGTACTTGTGCAGGTTGTCGTAGCGCTTGCGCGTCACCTCGCGCGTGCCGTCGGCGTGGAAGGTGAATTCGAGCTCGTCCCAGCCATAGGCCGCGTTCTCCGCCGCCATCAGCGCGCGCACGCGGGCCATCAGCGCATCGCCCGCCTCGCGCGGCAAATCCACCGCTTTGCCGGCGAAGCTCCCGTCCGGCAGCTTCGGCGCGCCGAGCTTCATCACGCCCGGCCCGATGCCGAATTTGACCTCCGCCCAGCCCGCGGGGACATGGGTGAGGAAGCCCTGCGCGATCTCGTCGAACGCCGCTTCGGCGGCGGCCTCGTCGGGGACGGTGGGGTTCTCGGGCTTGTCGAACTGCTTCACGTCGTCGAGGTGGCGGTTGATCTTCACCATCGACATCCACTCATGCCCGAGGAAGCAGCCCATCGGGTCCGGCTCTCCGTCCCAGGTCCGCAGCGCCTCGGCCACGGCGTCGGGGAGCGGAACGCCCAGCCGGGCTTCGAGCGCCGCGACCGCCGCGGGGTCGGCCTGCGCGGCGGGCGTGTCGGTGACGTGGTCCAGCACCTCCTGCGTCCAGTCGAAGATACGGCGGAGCTTTTCAGCAGGCGTCATTTGAAATCCTCCCACGCGGCCCGGGTTTTACATGGTCCGGCCCGCACCTGTTCTGGAGGACATCGATACCCTGCCCCGCGGCCCCGGTCCACGCCCCCGGTCCACGCCGCCTCAGGCGGGGCGCTTGAACGCCGCCCGCTCCGCCTCGCACACCGCGCGGTGGGCGCAGTCCGGGTGGTGGTCGTTCACGAGGCCCATGCTCTGCATGAAGGCATAAGCCGTGGTGGGGCCGAAGAATTTCCAGCCGCGCTTCTTCAGCTCCTTCGACATGGCGACGGATTCGGGGGAGGTGGCGCGGACCTCGTAAGGCGCGGGCGCGGCCTCGTAACGCCAGACGAAGGCGGCGAGCGAGCCTTCCCTCTGCACCATCTCCCGCGCGCGGGCGGCGTTGTTGATGGTCGCCTCGATCTTGCCGCGGTGGCGGATGATGCCCGCATCGCCCAGCAGGCGCTCGACATCCGACGCGCCGAATTCGGCCACCTTGTCGAAATCGAAGCCTTCGAAGGCGGCGCGGAAATTGTCGCGCTTCACAAGGATGGTCCGCCAGGAGAGGCCCGACTGGAACCCCTCGAGGCAGATCTTCTCGAAGAGCCTGCGGTCGTCGGCGACCGGGCGGCCCCATTCGCGGTCGTGGTAGTCGACGTAGAAATCGTCCGAGGCGCACCAGGAGCAGCGCGCGACGCCGTCGGGGAACTCGGCCAGGCTCATGCCGCGCCCTCCGCGAGGAAAGCCAGCCGCGGATCGGCGCGGGAGATGTCGATGACCTGCACATCCGCCTCCACCACGCCTTCGGCGACGAACGGGTCCTCGGCCAGACGCGCCTCGAACGCCGCGCGCGTCAGGCCATGGGCGAGCACGGCGCCGCCGCCCCCCTGCCCCTCGGTCGGAACCAGCGAGCCGGAGGCGAGGAGCACGCCGTCTGCGAGGCCGGCGGCGAGCCAGGCCTGGCGCCCCTCCATGTGCTGCGGGGCGGCGGCCTTGTTGGGGCCGAAGCGAAGGAAGGCGATGAGGAGCATGGCGGCGTCTCCCTGGACTGGATCGGAACGGATGGGGAACACATAAGCCGCTTCCGCGCCGCCCGTCACCCCTTTTCGCGCCTTGCGCGCGCTCACGGTTTCGCGGGGGCGCCGCCGCGCCCCGCGGCCCCCGCGGCCCTGCGCCGCCCCGCCTCACGACACGCTGAATTGAAACTCCGTCATCATGGCGTAAAACTGCGGCCCGCGCGCGGGACATCCCTTCCGCGCCCCACCACGCCCGGGAGAGCGCCGCCCCCATGACCGCCGAGCTCGGCCACCTGGCCCTGATCCTCGCCTTCCTGATCTCTCTCTTCCAGTCCACCGCGCCGCTGATCGGCGCGCAGAAGGGCTGGTCGGACTGGATGCGCAGCGCGTCGCCCGCCGCGAACCTGCAATTCGCGCTGGTGGCCTTCGCCTTCGGCGCGCTGACCGTGGGCTTCGTGACCTCGGACTTCTCGATCAAGCTGGTGGCGGCGCACAGCCACTCGGCCAAGCCGATGCTCTACAAGGTGTCGGGGGTGTGGGGGAACCACGAGGGCTCGCTGCTGCTGTGGGTGCTGATCCTGTCGCTGTTCGGCGCGATGCTGACCTGGTTCGGGCGCGAGCTGCCCGCGGGGCTGAAGGCGCGGGCGCTGGCGGTGCAGGGGATGATCGGGGCGAGCTTCCTGGCCTTCATGCTCTTCACCTCCAACCCGTTCATCCGGCTGGAGTTTCCGCCGCTGGACGGCAAGGACCTGAACCCGCTGCTGCAGGATCCGGGCCTCGCCTTCCACCCGCCCTTCCTGTACCTGGGCTATGTCGGCCTTTCGATGACCTTCAGCTTCGCCGCCGCGGCGCTGATCGAGGGGCGCGTGGACGCGGCCTGGGCGCGCTGGGTGCGGCCCTGGGCGCTGGGGGCGTGGATGGCGCTGACCGTCGGCATCGCGCTCGGCTCCTACTGGGCGTATTACGAGCTTGGCTGGGGCGGCTGGTGGTTCTGGGACCCGGTCGAGAACGCCAGCTTCATGCCCTGGCTCGCCGCCGCCGCGCTGCTGCATTGCGCGATCGTGGTGGAGAAACGCGACACGCTGAAATCCTGGACCATCCTGCTGGCCATCGTGGCGTTCTCGCTCTCGCTCGCCGGCACCTTCATCGTGCGCTCGGGGCTGCTGACCTCGGTCCACGCCTTCGCGTCGGACCCGACGCGCGGCGTGTTCATCCTCGGGATGCTGATCGCCTCGGTCGGCGGGGCCTTCACGCTCTACGCCTGGCGCGCGCCGCAGCTGCGCGCCAGCGGCGCCTTCCAGGTGGTGAGCCGCGAAAGCGCGCTGGTCCTCAACAACCTGCTGCTGTCGGTGGCCGCCGCGGTGGTCTTCGTCGGCACCATGGCCCCGATGGTGCGCGAGGCGATCGACGGCGAGAAGATCAGCGTCGGCGCGCCGTTCTTCGAGATGGCCTTCACCCCCTTCATGGTGGTCCTCGCCGCGATCCTGCCGATCGGGGCGGCGATGCCGTGGAAGCGCGCGAAGCTCGGCGCGACGGTGCGCAAGATGGCCCCCGCGCTGGCGCTGGCCTTCGCGGTGGCGGCGCTGGTCTTCGCGCTGCAGACCGGGCGCTCGGCGATGGCGCCGGTGGGCCTCGGGCTGGCGGCCTGGCTGGTGTTCGGCGCGCTCTGGGAGGTGCTGGAGCGGTGCAAGGCGGGCCGCGCCCCGGCCGCGGAGACGCTGCGCCGCCTGCGCAACCTGCCCCGGGCCGACTGGGGCAAGACCATCGCCCATGCGGGCTTCGGGCTGACGGTGTTCGGCATCTCGGCGCTGACGGCCTGGGAGGTGGAGCATATCGGCGTGATGAAGCCCGGGGACGTGCAGGCGCTCGGCGGCTACGAGTTCCGCCTCGAGACGGTGGAGCGCGAGAAGGGCCCGAACTGGGAGGCGCAGACCGGCGTCTTCACCGCGATGAAGGATGGCGAGACCATCGGCGTGATGCGGGCCGAGAAGCGCGTCTACCCGGTGCAGCGGATGCCCACGACCGAGGCGGCGCTGGACGAGTCGCTGACGCGGGACCTCTACATCGTGCTTGGCGACCGCCAGCAGGGGGCCGAGCCCGCCTGGGCGGTGCGCATCTATGTCAAACCCTTCGCGGCCTGGATCTGGATCGGCTGCCTGGTGATGGCGGCGGGCGGGATCTTCTCGCTCTCGGACCGGCGCTGGCGCGTGGGCGCCGCCGCGAAACGCCGCGCGGCCCCCGCCGCCGCGGCCCCGGCGGAGTGAGCGTGATGGCGAAGCGATCCCTGGTCCTCGGCGCGGCGCTGGCCGCCGCGCTGGCGGCCCCCGCCCTCGCGGTGCAGCCCGGCGAGATGCTGGACGACCCGGCGCTGGAGGCCCGGGCGCGGGAGATCTCGAAGGAGATCCGCTGCCCCGTCTGCCGCAACGAGAGCATCGACGATTCCAATGCCGGGGTCGCGGGCGACCTGCGGCTGGTGATCCGCGAACGCCTCGTGGCCGGCGACACGGACGAGGAGGTGGTGACCTACCTCACCGACCGCTATGGCGAATACGTGCTGCTCAAGCCCAGCTTCTCGGCGGGCAACCTGGCGCTGTGGCTGGCCGCCCCGGCGCTGCTGGGGCTGGGCGGGCTGGCGGCCTGGGTGACCATCCGCCGCTCGCGCCCCGAGGGCGCGCCGAAGGCCGCCGCCGCGCCGCTGTCGGACGAGGAAAAGGCGCGGCTCGACGCCCTGCTGAAGCAGGACTGAGCGCCGGGACCCGCGCCAGGACCCGCGCCGGGGGCGTCCGCCGCCTCGGGGGGGCGGGCCCCCGCTCGGCGGCGGAGGCGCCTGCGGCGCCGGGCGCGGATCCGGCGGCGGAGAAGGAGGACGCGACGTCGCCCTTTCCTTCGCCCGGCCCGGCCCCCATCTTGGACGCAGCGGGCCGCAATGCCGGGGGCGCCGTCCCGCGCCCCCTGCCCGCGCCCGTCACCCGCCTCCCTCACCCGCCCCGCCGGAGACCCGCCATGCACCCGCCCCGCTACCGCACCCTCTCCTGCGCCGCCGACGACCAGGGCGTGGTCACCATCGCCCTCTCGCGCCCCGACGCGCGCAACGCCATCGACGCGCAGATGCGCTCGGACCTCGCCCATGCCTTCCACCACGCCGCCGAATACGGCCGCGCGATCCTGCTGACCGGCGCGGGCGACAGCTTCTGCGCGGGCCAGGACATGGGCGAGGGGCGCAACCTGCGCGAACTCGACCTCGGGCGCACCCTGCGCGAGGAATACACGCCCCTGCTGAAGGAGATGCGGGACGTCCCCCTGCCCGTGGTCGCCGCGGTCAACGGCGACGCGGCGGGCGCGGGGATGCATCTCGCGCTTCATTGCGACGTGGTCTTCGCCGCCGAATCCGCCCTGTTCATGGAGGCCGCGGGCCAGCTCGGCCTGATCCCCGACGTCGGCGGATCGTGGTGGCTGCCGCGGCTGGTCGGCCCGGCCCGCGCCATGGGCATGGCGCTGTTCTCGGAGCCGATCCGCGCCGAGACCGCCGAATCCTGGGGGCTGATCTGGCGCGCCGTGCCGGATGCCGAGCTTCTCTCGCGCGCCCATGCCCGCGCCGCGCAGCTGGCGAACGGCCCGCGCGAAGGCTTCGTGGCGATGCGCCATGCCATGCGCGAAGCGATGGAGAGCACGCTCGGCGCGCAGCTCGAGACCGAGGCGCGGATGCAGGCCGAGCTGGGCCGCAGCCGCGATTTCAAGGAGGCGGTGCTGGCCCTCGGGGAGAACCGCGCGCCGGAATTCGAGGGGCGCTGAACCGCCCCCCGGAGACGAAAAAGCCGCCCCGGATCCGGGGCGGCTTATTCGTGCCGGGCATTGATGCGGCCGGGCGGCCCAGGGGCGTCACTCCGCCGCCAGCTGCGCCATCTGCTGGGGCTTCGGCGCGCCCAGTCCCGTCGCCTGCGCCTGGGAGACGATGACGCCGAGCGTCACGAGGGCGGCGAACACGGTGCGGGCGAGCATGGCTTCCTCCGGCTGCATCGGGCCTTTCAAGGCCCGGTCGTTGCGACAAAGTTAACCACCCTCGCTGCGGCGCACAACACATTTTTGCACCGCAAGAAATGCGAGCGTTCCGCAAGCCCCCCGGCGCCCGCGGCGCCCCGCGCCGCTCCGGCGGCGAACGGGGGGGCATGGCCCCCCTGAGCCGCCGGACACGCCCGCCAAGCCTGCCACGCCCCCCATGCCGCCCGGCCCATGCGAAAGGGGCCGCCGGTTCCCCGGCGGCCCCCTCGATCCATCGCGGGTCTCGCGCGTCACTTCACGGTGATGCGGTCGTCCACGTAAGGCGTGTAGGGCGCGTTGTCGGCGAGGTAAGCGGCCACCACCTCGTCCAGCGCCGGCCCGTAATCATAGGCGTCCTTGCCGTCGGTGGCGAAGATCTTGTAGCCGTCGCCGCCCGAGCGCATGTAGTTGTTCGACACCACGCCGTACTCGTATTCGAGGTCCAGCGGCGTCCAGGCCCCGTCCATCTCCACGAACACGTCCGAGATGCGCGCGCCGGCCTCGGCCGACGGGTCGATGGTGAATTTCAGCCCCGCGACCTGCGCGAAACGGCCCGCGCCCTCTTCCATCTGGCTCGCGCCGTTCTCCAGCGCCGCCAGCACGCCCGCGCCCGAAAGCTTGAACGTCGCCAGCGTGTTCTGGAACGGCAGCACCGTCAGAACCTCGCCCATGGTGATCTCGCCCGCGTCGATGGACGCGCGCAGCCCGCCGCCATTGGTGATCGCCATGTCGATGCCCTGGGACTTCACCCGCGCCAGCATCGCGTCGGCCACCAGCACGCCCATCTCGCAGACCTGGGCGCGGCACACCGCGCGGTCGCCGCCGATCGGCATCTCGGTCGCCGCCACGACCTTCGAGCGGATCTCGTCCAGCGGTTCGGCCAGCTGCTCCAGCCGCCCCTTGATCTGCGGATCCTCGGCCACCGAGGCGTCCATGATCAGCGGCTCGCCCACCGCGGTCTTGATCTTGCCCGCGTCGTCGAAGGTCACGTCCAGCTCGCCGAGGAACTTGCCATAGGCATAGGCCGAGACGACGGCGGTCTGGCCGCCGTCGGGGCCGGTGACCATGGTCGGGTACGGGCCCTCGGCGCGGTCGGAGGTGTTCGACAGGTAGGTGTTGGAGTGCCCGCCGACGATCACGTCGACGCCCGCGACCGATGCCGCGACCGCGAGGTCGACGCTGTAGCCCGAGTGCGACAGGACGATGATCTTGTTAACCCCCTCGGCCTCGAGCTTCGCGACCTCGCGCGCCACCGCGTCGGCCGGGTCCTGGAAGGTGATGTTCTTGCCGGGGCTGGCGAGCTCATCCGTGTCTTCCGGGGTCAGGCCGATCAGGCCGATCTTCTCGCCGTCCTTCTCGATGATGGTGGAGGGCATCAGCTTGCCCGCCAGCGCCGGCTCGCGCGACACGTCGGCGTTCGACATCAGCACCGGGAAGCCCACCGCCTCCATGAACCCGGCCAGCACCTCGGGGCCGTCGTCGAATTCGTGGTTGCCCACGGTCATCGCTTCATAGCCGATGGCGGTCATCATCTCGGCCGCCGCCTTGCCCTTGTAATAGGTGTAGTAGAGCGTGCCCTGGAACTGGTCGCCGCCATCGACGAGCAGCGAGTTCGGGTTCTCGGCGCGCGCCGCCTTCACCGCGGTGATCAGCCGGGCCGAGCCGCCGAAGCACTTGCCGGCGTCGTTGTCTTCCGCCTTGCAGCCGCTGTCATACTTGCTGATCGGCTCGAACCGGGCGTGGAAATCGTTGGTGTGCAGAATGGTGATCGAATAGTCGGCCGCCGCGGCGCCGGCCGTGAGGGCGAGACCGGCGGCGCCGCCCAGAAGGGCGCGCAGGGACGTCGAGGAAAGGATCATCGAAAACCTCCAAGGTTGGACCGGATGATCAAAAACACGTATCCGCGCGAAATCAAGCTTGCCGCTGCGTCGCGGCGCCCGGTTCACGGGGCCGAGAGCGGCGCCCGCGCGCGGGGCCCGGGCGCGGGGGGCCGCGCGCCCTCCCGCCCGCGCGTTCACGCTTTAACCAATTTTGTTAAGTTTGATAGACATTTAAACAAAATCCATCCGCGTGCATCTTCTATCCCAACGGACAGGAACATGGAGCCGGACGGATGAAATCGCTGATCGCACGCGCCGCCATCACGGCGGCCACCGCCTTCGCCACGCCCGCCGCGGGCGCGGTGTATACGGCCTCGGCGAATGGCGAGACGGCCTTCGTCACCGCCTTCCAGTTCGACGGGTCCTCGGCCGAATTCTACGGCCACACCTATGTCTCGGGCTCCGCCAACACGCCGGTGGACCTGGCGCGCAGCGACGCGGCGGTGTTCTTCTTCCTCGAGAGCGCCACCAGCGGGTCCGGCGCGGTGTCGGTCGGGCTGCTGCTCGACGCCCCGCGCGACGGCACGCCGGGGCGGACCGAGCTGCGGGTCTCGGGGCATCTCGAGGGCGCCTCGGTCGCGGCCTCGGATGATGACGGCGAATTCGACGGCGCCGCGATGCGCGGGTCCTTCACCTGGTGGGCGTGCTGCTCGGACGGCGTGCTGCTGGACGGCGTGCCCGACGCGCCGCTGGCGCTGAGCTTCGCCTTCGAGGGGTCCGCGGGCCTCTCGGCGGTCTATGTCGCCAGCCCCGACGGCCAGGGCGGCGCACGCCTGACCCAGCTGGGCAAGGGCATGGCCGATATCGTGACGCTGGGCGGCGGCCTTTCGGCCGCGCTCTCACAGGACGTGCCGGTCCCGGCCGCCTTCCCCCTGCTGGCCGGGGGATTGGCGGCGCTGGGCGCGGCGCGGCTGCGCGGCCGCCGGGGCTGATCGCCCCGGGGCATTGCGCAGCCCCCCGGGGGGGGAGGCGCGGCGGCGCGGTCCGGCGCCGTCGCAGCCCTCCCCGCCCTCGGGGCGCAGATTTTCAGACAGGGCGACGACCGCCGCGGCGGCCCGCCCGACAGGAGCATTTCAGACCTGCGCGCGGGGACCTCGTCATCCAGCTTCGCGCGCGGCAAGGCGGGCGGCGCAATTACCGCGCCGGGACGCGGCCCCCGTCTGGGGGCGGGCGCCGCAGACCTGATCCCCGCCTGCAGCGGGCCGCGGAAGCTGACGCCGCGGCCCGCATTTTTGCGTGCGCGCCCGGCGGGGCGGTGCGCGCCCTGCTCTCTCCCGCCTCCGGCCTCCCGCCTCCCGCCTCCCGCTGCCGCAGTTGCAAACCCGCAGACACGAAAAACCCCGCCCGGCGCGCGCCGGGCGGGGTTTTCCTGTGCGTGTCGTGGATCGGCGAAGGCGATCGGCGCGGCGGGGCGTGCCCGCCGCGGCCAGGATCAGTTCTTCGCGTAGAACTCGACCACGAGGTTCGGTTCCATCTGCACCGGGTAGGGCACGTCCGACAGGGACGGGGTGCGGATGAAGCGCGCGGTCAGCTTGGAGCCGTCGACCTCGAGATACTCGGGGGTGTCGCGCTCGGCCGACTGCTGGGCGGCCATCACGAGTTCCATCTGCTTGGACTTCTCGCGGACCTCGATCACGTCGCCCTCTTTCACCTGGTAGGAGGGGATGTTCACGCGCTTGCCGTTCACCAGCACGTGGCCGTGGTTGACGAACTGGCGGGCGGCGAAGACGGTCGGCACGAACTTGGCGCGGTAGACGACCGCGTCGAGGCGGCGCTCCAGCAGGCCGATGAGCGCTTCGCCGGTGTCGCCGCGCAGGCGCTCGGCCTCGGCGTAGATGCGGCGGAACTGCTTCTCGGTCAGGTCGCCGTAATAGCCCTTCAGCTTCTGCTTGGCGCGCAGCTGGGTGCCGAAGTCGGACATCTTGCCCTTGCGGCGCTGGCCGTGCTGGCCGGGGCCGTACTCGCGGCGGTTCACCGGGGACTTCGGACGGCCCCAGATGTTCTCGCCCATGCGGCGGTCGATCTTGTACTTGGCGGAGGTGCGCTTGGTCATCGCTCCCGCTCCCTTTGCTCATATCTTCATGGACCGGCGCCCTCCTTTCCCCCGTCCCTTGGGACCGGGGCGACAGGGCCGTCGCGCCGCCGGGAGAACCCGGCCCGGGCGCGGCGCCGCGGACGCCGAACGCCCCGCCGGAGAACTTCCCCGCGCGAAGCGATGGCGGCGTGTGACATGGGCGGGGGCGGAAGTCAACGGCGGGGCGGGCGATTCAGCGCGAGATCCGGGCCCCGCGCCCCGTCCCGCGCTCTCCCGCATCCGAAATTCCGAAATTCCGTTTCAGGGATGACTTGGATCAAAGCGCACCGATCTGCGCCGCGCGATGGTCAACGTCGAAAAACACGCCGACCGGCCGCCTGAAGCCGCGGCCGAAAGGGAGATCCGAGAGATGACCATCAAGAACATCCTGCTGTCCTACAATGGCCTGCCGTCCTCCGAAGCCGCCCTGCGCGTGGCCCTGAAGATGGCCGAGAAATACGACGCCCACCTGACCGGGGTGCTGAGCCACGGGCCCAGC
The DNA here is from genome assembly GCF_050586345.1 of Rhodovulum sp. DZ06. NCBI lineage: Bacteria > Pseudomonadati > Pseudomonadota > Alphaproteobacteria > Rhodobacterales > Paracoccaceae > Rhodovulum > Rhodovulum sp. DZ06. The sequence continues at coordinate 11,646 of NZ_JBOCEF010000052.1, read as the reverse complement.
CGCATGTCGGTCGCCCTCGGGCCCTGGGTGACGCCGGACCTGCTGGAATCGATCCGCGAGAACGAGGTGGCGATGCGCGACAAGATCGCCGCCGGCTTCCGCGCGGGCGTGGCGCAGGCCGAGAAGGACCGGCCGGGCAAGTACCACTGGTTCGATCTCGGCGGCGACGCGGACGAGAGCCTGATGCAGGCCGCCCGCTTCTACGACATCGTGGTCATGGGCCAGTACGAGAGCGACGCCGAGACGGCGCACCTGTGCCCGCATCCCGACACCATCGCCCTGCGCTCGGGCCGCCCGGTGCTGATCGTGCCGAACGGGTTCGACCCGGCGGGCATGAACGGGCACGCGGTCCTGGCCTGGGACGGCGGGCGCGCGGCGGCGGTGGCCATGGCCGACGCGATGCCGATGATGGAGAACAAGTCCATCGTCACCGTGCTGACGGTCGGCGACGGCGAGGCGTCCAAGCGCCGCGAGGGCATGGACGTGGTCGCGCACCTGGCGCGCCACGGCGTGATGACCGACTGGAAGAACGTGCCGCGCAACGGCGGCGGCATCTCGGGCGCGATCCTCGACATGGTCGACGAGAAGGACGCGGGCTTGCTGATCATGGGCGCCTACGAGCACTCCAAGTTCACCGAGGAACTGATCGGCGGCGTGACGAAAGAGGTCCTGCGCCGCTCCAAGGTGCCGGTGCTGATGTCGCACTGACGCCCGCCCGTTCAGGACGCCCGCCCGATCAGGGTTCGATGCGCGGCCCCTCCCCCTGTCCCGGGGAGGGGCCGTTTTCCGTTCAGCAGCGGCTGTAGACATGCGCCCAGAAATTGCGGTTGGGCAGCGGGTCGCGGGCGTGGCGCGATTTCAGGTAGCGCCCGCCGATCAGGTAGGCGTCCCTCTCGCCCTGCGCGCGGCACTGCATCCGGCCGTATTCGCCGGTCATCGACTGGGCGTGGTGGACCAGCTCGTGCAGGATGATCTCGCGGAAGGCGGGGTTGTCGGCGGGGTCGTCGAAATGCTCGGCCCCGTCCACGAATTGCGGGGCGAGGGCGTAGATCACGCCGTTCGCCCCGTCCTCGATGGCGTAGAGCGCGTTGATCCGGTCATCCACGCCGCCCTCGGGGATCATGCGCGGGGCGTCCGTATACGCCTCGGCCGTCAGCCCCTCGGGGGTCAGCAGCACCAGTTCGGGCAAGGGGTGCTCGGTCGCCGGGTAGGCGGAGTGGCTTGCCAGCCAGACCGCCAGGGCCGTGAGGATGCCGTCCATGCGTCGCCTCCATCGCTTCACCGATCTGTGAAACAGAAGAGCACAAGGAGGTTAATATCTCCGACCAAAGTATTAGGTGCAGTGCAGCATACCGCGATTGAGTCACGCGAATGCAACATGAACGCAGGCGCCGCTGAAACCAGCGGCGCCCGGGTGAACTCCTCCTGAAGGGAATGCGTCTCGCCGCCCGCCCGGGGCGCCCAGGGCGCCCCGTCAGAACGGATCGTTGAGCGAGTACTTGTCGCGCAGCTTCTCCAGCGCCGCCTGGGCGCCGATCTCGCGCTCGAGCCGGGTGCGCTCGGCATCGGCGCGGCGGAACTCCTCGATCAGCTCGTCCGCCACGTCGCCGTCGCCCATCCGCTCGAGCCCGAGGCGGGCGAGCTTCACCGCGCTCTCGAAGGTCTCGCGCACCACCTCGTGGGCGCCGGCGTCGAACAGCTCGAGCTGCGAGAACCGGTCATAGGTGTCGGCCAGCAGGATCGCGTCGGGGAAGCGGTGGCGCAGGCGCTCGACCGCGGCGCGGGCGCCGTCCCGGTCGTCGATGCACAGGAAGATCATGTCCGCCTTCTCGGCCCCCGCGGAGCGCAGCACGTCGATGCGCCGCGCGTCGCCGTAATAGACCTTGGCCCCGAAGGTGCCGGCCATGCGGATGCGGCGGGGCGAGTTGTCGATCAGGGTGACCGAGTAGCCGCGCATCCGCATCACCCGCGCCACCACCTGGCCGACGCGGCCGAAGCCCGCGACCAGCACCTGGCTGCCGCCGGGGGCGTCCTTGGCGGGGGTCATGCCCTCGGCGTCGTCGTCTTCGCCGCGGGCCATGCGGGCCGAGGCCATCAGCGCCAGCGGCGTCAGCGCCATCGACAGGGTGACCACCGCCGACAGGAGCGAGCGTTCGTCCGGCGCCATCACGCCCCCGACGACGGCGGCGCCGAACAGCACGAAGGCGAACTCGCCCCCCTGCCCCAGGTAGGCGCCGATCCTGAGCGCGTCGGAGGAGGACGAGCCGAACATGCGGCACAGCCCCCAGAGCACGCCGATCTTGAGGGCGAAGAGCCCCAGCGCCCCGCCGATCACGATCCACCAGGCCTCCGCCACCACGGCCCAGTCGAGGGTCATGCCGAAGGACATGAAGAAGAGGCCGAGCAGCAGGCCGCGGAACGGCTCGATGTCCGATTCGAGCTGGTGGCGGAACTCCGTCTCCGCCAGCAGTACGCCGGCGAGGAACGCGCCCGTCGCCATCGACAGCCCCACCGCGTCCATCAGGAGGGACGCGCCGATGACCACGAGGAGCGCCGAGGCGGTGAAGATCTCGTCCGCCCTCGCCCGCGCCACCACGCCGAAGATATGCGGCAGCAGGTACCGGCCCACCAGCAGCAGCCCCGCCACGGCGGCCACGGCGATGGCGAGGTCGGTCCAGTTCATCGCGCCCCCTTCCCCGGGCGCGAGGAAGGCGACCAGCGCCAGCAGCGGCACGATGGCGAGGTCCTGGAACAGCAGGATCGAGAAGGCCCGGTCGCCGAAGGGACGCGTGAGGTCGCCCTTCTCGCGCAAGAGCTGGATCGCGAAGGCGGTGGAGCTGAGCGCCAGCGCCATGCCCGCGGCGATGCTGGCGCGCTCGGACATGCCCATCAGCATGAAGGCCCCGACCAGCAGCACGCCGGTGACCGCGACCTGGAGAAGGCCGAGGCCGAAGATCTCCATCCTCAGCCGCCAGAGGCGGGCGGGGCGCAATTCCAGGCCGATGACGAAGAGCAGCAGCACCACGCCGAATTCGGCGACATGCATCACCGTGGCCGGGTCCGGCACCAGCGCGACGCCCGAGGGGCCGATGAGGGCGCCCGCGGCGAGATAGCCGATGACCGAGCCGAGGCCGAGGCGCTTGAACACCGGCACCGCCAGCACGGCGGCCCCGAGGAAGACGGCGGCGTCCGCCAGGAAAGTCAGCTCTCCGCTCGCCGCCATGATGCCTCCGTCGGTCGCGCCTGCCTGCGGGCCGCCCGGATGGCGGCCCCGCCCCATGGTTATAGGGGCCTGACCTTGCCGAGCGGTAGTGCGCACTTGCAGCCAATTGCACCGGGCGGCCCGCCCGCGTCCATTCGCCCTGCCCCGTGCGCGGCCGTCGCGCCACATCGCGACAGATGCGTGTCGGGGGAGATCGAGGGGGCGCCGCCCCCTCGAGCGGGGGCTCGGGGGCGGCAGCCCCCGCCACGCCCCCGCCGCCACGCCGAAACCTGCGCCATTCGTCGCGAATCCCGCCGCACCCGCCTTGCGCCGCGCGCGCGCGCCGCTATAACTCGCGCGATTTCGCCCTGCTCATCCCTTCGCGCCCCCAGCCGCCCCGCGCCCCTCCTCGCGCGACGCGGCCGCCCGGGCGCACGCCGACCTCAAGACCCGGAGCCGACATGCCCAAGCGCGACGACATCTCCTCGATCATGATCATCGGCGCCGGCCCGATCGTCATCGGCCAGGCCTGCGAGTTCGACTATTCCGGGGCCCAGGCCTGCAAGGCGCTGCGCGAAGAGGGCTACCGGGTCATCCTGGTGAACTCCAACCCCGCCACCATCATGACGGACCCGGGCCTCGCGGACGCCACTTACGTGGAGCCGATCACCCCCGAGGTCGTGGCCCGGATCATCGAGAAGGAGCGCCCGGACGCGCTCCTGCCGACCATGGGCGGCCAGACCGCGCTGAACACCGCGCTGGCCCTCGACGATGACGGCGTGCTTGAGAAGTTCAACGTGGAACTCATCGGCGCCGATCGCAAGGCCATCGAGATGGCCGAGGACCGCAAGCTGTTCCGCGAGGCGATGGACCGCATCGGCCTCGAGAACCCCAAGGCGACCATCGCCGAGACCATGCAGGAATGCATGGACGCGCTCGAGCACGTGGGCCTTCCGGCGATCATCCGCCCCGCCTTCACCCTCGGAGGCACCGGCGGCGGCGTGGCCTATAACCGCGATGATTACGAGCGGATCTGCAAGTCCGGCCTCGACGCCTCGCCCGTCTCCCAGATCCTGATCGACGAGTCGCTGCTCGGCTGGAAGGAGTTCGAGATGGAGGTGGTCCGCGACAAGGCGGACAACGCTATCATCATCTGCTCGATCGAGAACATGGACCCGATGGGCGTCCACACCGGCGATTCGATCACCGTCGCCCCCGCGCTGACCCTGACGGACAAGGAGTACCAGATGCTCCGCACCGCCAGCATCGCGGTGCTGCGCGAGATCGGCGTGGAGACGGGCGGGTCGAACGTGCAGTTCGCGATCCATCCCGACACCGGCCGCATCGTGGTGATCGAGATGAACCCGCGCGTGTCGCGCTCCTCGGCGCTGGCCTCCAAGGCCACCGGCTTCCCGATCGCCAAGATCGCCGCGAAGCTGGCCGTGGGCTACACGCTCGACGAGCTCGACAACGACATCACCAAGGTGACCCCGGCGAGCTTCGAGCCGACCATCGACTACGTCGTCACCAAGATCCCCCGCTTCGCCTTCGAGAAGTTCCCCGGCTCCAAGCCCGAGCTGACGACGGCGATGAAATCGGTGGGCGAGGCGATGGCCATCGGCCGGACCTTCCACGAATCGCTCCAGAAGGCCCTGCGCTCCATGGAGACGGGTCTCGACGGGCTCGACGAGATCAGCTTCTGCGAGGCGGATGCGAGCGCGGACGAGCGGCGCCGCGCGCTGACCGCGGCGCTGTCGCAGCAGACCCCGGACCGGCTCCGCGTGATCGCCCAGGCGATGCGCGAGGGGCTTTCGAACGACGAGATCCAGGCCATCACCTCCTGGGATCCCTGGTTCCTCGCCCGCCTGCGGGAGATCGTGGACATCGAGGCGGGCATCGCCGCATCCGGCCTGCCGGGCGACGAGGCGGGGATGCGCCGGCTGAAGATGTACGGCTTCGGCGACGCCCGGCTGGGCAAGCTGACCGGCAAGACCGAGGACGAGGTGCGCGCCGCGCGCCAGGGCCTTGGCGTGCGGCCGGTGTTCAAGCGCATCGACACCTGCGCGGCCGAGTTCGAGGCCCAGACGCCCTACATGTATTCGACCTACGAGGCCGAGACGATGGGCGCGGTCGAGTGCGAGGCGCGGCCGTCCAATGCCAAGAAGATCGCCATTCTCGGCGGCGGCCCGAACCGGATCGGCCAGGGCATCGAGTTCGACTATTGCTGCTGCCACGCCTGCTTCGCGCTGACCGATGCGGGCTATGAGACCATCATGGTCAACTGCAACCCCGAGACCGTGTCGACCGACTACGACACCTCGGACCGGCTCTACTTCGAACCGCTGACCGCCGAGACCGTGCTCGAGATCCTCGAGACCGAGAAGCGCGCGGGCACGCTGCACGGCGTGATCGTGCAGTTCGGCGGCCAGACCCCGCTGAAGCTGGCCGAGGCGCTGGAGAAGGCCGGGATCCCGATCCTCGGCACCTCGCCCGACGCGATCGACCTGGCCGAGGACCGCGAGCGGTTCCAGAAGCTGCTCAACGATCTCAACCTCAAGCAGCCGCCGAACGGCATCGCCCATTCGGACAAGGAGGCCTTCGCGGTCACCCAGGCCATCGGCTACCCGGTCGTGATCCGGCCGTCCTACGTCCTCGGCGGGCGGGCGATGGAGATCGTGCGCGACGACGCCCAGCTCGACCGCTACATCCGCGAGGCGGTGGTGGTCTCGGGCGACAGCCCGGTGCTGATCGACGGGTACCTGTCGGGCGCAACCGAGGTCGACGTGGACGCGATCTGCGACGGCGAGAGCGTGCATGTCGCGGGCGTGATGGAGCATATCGAGGAGGCGGGCGTCCATTCGGGCGACAGCGCCTGCTCGCTGCCGCCCTACTCGCTGTCGCGCGAGATGATCGACGAGCTCAAGCGCCAGACCGAGAAGATGGCGCTCGCGCTCGGCGTGAAGGGCCTGATGAACGTCCAGTTCGCGATCAAGGGGACCGAGATCTACGTGCTCGAGGTCAACCCGCGCGCGTCGCGCACCGTGCCGTTCGTCGCCAAGGCCACCGGCTCGCCGGTCGCGGCCGTCGCCGCGCGGGTGATGGCGGGCGAGAAGATGGACGCCGTGGCGGACGACCTGCGCAGCCCCGACACGCCCCACATGGCGGTGAAGGAAGCCGTGCTGCCCTTCGCCCGCTTCCCGGGCGTCGACACGCTGCTCGGCCCGGAAATGCGCTCGACCGGCGAGGTGATGGGCATCGACGCCAGCTTCGACCGCGCCTTCCTGAAGTCCCAGATGGGCGCGGGCGTGACCCTGCCCGAGGGCGGCAAGGTGTTCGTCTCGGTCCGCGACGCGGACAAGGAGGTGATGCTGGACGCCGCGCGGATCCTCGCCGATCTGGGCTTCGAGATCCTCGCGACCGCGGGCACCGCGAAGCACCTGACCGCCAACGGCGTCGCCGTGACCACGGTGAAGAAGGTGTACGAGGGGCGGCCGAACATCGTCGACCTGATGAAGGACGGCAAGGTGGGGCTGGTGTTCAACACCACCGAGGGCGCGCAGTCCGTGGCCGACAGCAAGGACCTGCGCTCGGCCGCGCTGCACGGGCGGATCCCCTACTACACCACCGCCGCCGGGGCCCGCGCCGCCGCGCGCGCGATCCGCGACCGCCAGGCCGGGGCGCTGGAAGTGGCCCCGCTGCAGAGCTACGCCGCGCGCCGCTGAGGCCGCCGCGCCCCCATTCCAGAGACCGCCCGGGGGCGGGACGGGCCGAACGCCCGTCCCGCCCCCTTGCATATCGGGGCCGGCGCGGCGCCCGGCCCTTCCTCGTGCATTGCATGAAGTCCGCGGCCCAGGCGTTTGTTTTATGGGGCAATGAACACAGCTCCCGCGCCCCCGCCGCGCCCCCGCCGCGCGCCGTCCCGGGGCGTGGATCGGTCATGTCCGCATCAACCCTGATAGCCGGTTGCACCCTTCGCCCCCACGTGCTGAAGTCGTTAATGACGACTCTGCAAAGGAATTTTGCGCGCCGTCGCCCCACCCCGTCCCGCGCGATCGCAGGCGGGGGCGCAGAGGCGCCCTTCCCGGGCGCGTTCCCGTTTCATCGTGCGTGCGTCGCTTTCCCCAGCCCCGCCGCCCCGCCGAAGACGAGCCGCTGACCCCGTGCCGGACGCCGCCGCCTCTCCGCTTCACATCGTCAAGCTCTGCGTCGGCGCGCAGGGCCCCGAGGACCTGCGCGCCTGGCAGGAGGCCCGGCGCCTGTCCACCGGCCGCCCGCCCGCGCACACCACCCGGATGCGCCCCAGGCGGGCCGACGAGGTGCTGGACGGCGGCTCGCTCTACTGGGTGTTCCAGGGCATGATCCTGGCCCGGCAGCGGATCATCGCCCTCGAGGAGACGACCCGCGAGGACGGGGTGCAGGCCTGCAACATCGTGCTCGACCCCGAGATCATCCGCACGGAACCCAGCCCCCGCCGCCCGTTCCAGGGCTGGCGCTACCTCAAGCCCGGCGACGCGCCCGCGGACCTCGCCGAGGGCGGCAAGGGGGCCGAGGACGCGCCCGCGGAGCTGCTCGCCGCCCTCTCGGACCTCGGGGTGGTGGCATGAGCGCGACGGGACTCGCCTGGGCCGACAAGCGGCTGACCCCGCTGCGCGACATGCACGCGGCGGACCTTCTGCAACGCACGGCGCGGTTCCTCGACCGCGGCGCCGACGTGACGCCCGAGCCGCTGGCCCGCCACGCCGACGGCCGGCTGATGCGCACCCCGCGCCTGCACCTGCCGTTCCGCCGCGACCTCGAGGTCGCGACCGCTGGCGGGGGCGTGGCGCATCCGCGCGTCGACACCCCGCTCGATCCCGGGCTCGATCCGCGCCCCAGCGGCGTGACGGCGGGCGAGTTCCAGCTTTCGGCCGCGCCGTTCCAGTGGCAGGCGGCGGAGCTGCTGCTGCGCGGCGATCCCGACGGCTTCGCCTGGGCGCCGCTGCGGCTGTGGTTCCTCGAATGGATGCAGCCGCGGATGATCGAGGAAGCGCCCGAGCTGCTGGGCGCCGTGCATTCGCTCTCGGACCCCGAGCCGATGCGCACCGGCGTGCGGCTGCGGCTCGATTTCGGCTCGGCCCCGCCGCAATGCGCCGCCGAGCTCCTCGACGCCCTCGCCCTGACCGGCGCCGAGGCGGCGAGCATCGGCCCCGCGCCCGAGGCGCGCTGAGGGCCGCAGGCCCCGCCCCGGGCCGCGCCGCCGCGCGAAAACCCGCCCATCACGGCGATTTCGCCCCCCCGCGCCCCCTGCCCGCCTTGCCCCGCCTGCCCCGAGCCGCTATCACCCCGCCGGACCCATATTCCCGGCGCGAGGACCCCGACATGGCCAAGGACAAGAAGGGCAAGCCCCGGCGCCCCAAGGCGGCGACCCCGCGCGGCTTCCGCGACGTGTTCGACGCGGAGATCGCCGCGCGCAACGAAATGCTCTCGCGCATCACCGAGGTCTACCGCCGCTACGGCTTCGACGCGCTCGAGACCAGCGCCGTCGAGACGGTCGAGGCCCTCGGCAAGTTCCTCCCCGACGTGGACCGCCCGAACGAGGGCGTCTTCGCCTGGGAAGACGATGACGAGGGCTGGCTGGCGCTGCGCTATGACCTGACCGCGCCGCTGGCGCGCGTCGCGGCGCAGCACCGCAATGACCTGCCCAGCCCCTACCGGCGCTACGCCGTCGGCCCCGTCTGGCGCAACGAGAAGCCCGGGCCCGGCCGCTTCCGCCAGTTCACCCAGTGCGACGCGGACACCGTGGGCGTGGCCTCCCCGGCGGCGGACGCCGAGATCTGCGCCATGCTGGCCGACGCGCTGGAAGCCGCGGGCATTCCGCGCGGCGACTACGTGATCCGCATCAACAACCGCAAGGTCCTCAACGGTCTGCTGGAAGCCGTCGTCTCGGACGATGCGGGCGAAGAGGCGATGGCCGGGATCCTGCGCACCATCGACAAGTTCGACAAGGTCGGCGAGGCGGGCGTGCGCGAGCTGTTGGGCGAGGGCCGCAAGGACGCCTCGGGCGCCTTCATCAAGGGCGAGGGGCTGGAACCCGAGCAGGCCGACCGCGTGGTCTCCTTCCTGCTGGCCCGGCGCGAGAGCAACGCGGCCACCGTCGCCGCCCTGCGCGCCCTCGTCGGCGACAGCGAACAGGGCGGTGCGGGGGTCGATGAGCTCGAGACCATCGCCACGCTGCTGGACGCGCAGGGCTATGGCGAGGACCGGATCATCCTGGACCCCTCGGTCGTGCGCGGCCTCGGCTATTACACCGGCCCGGTCTACGAGGCCGAGCTGACCTTCGAGATCAAGGACGAGAAGGGCCGCCCGCGCCAGTTCGGCTCGGTCGCCGGCGGCGGGCGCTATGACGACCTGGTGAAGCGCTTCACCGGGCAGGTCGTGCCCGCCACGGGCGTGTCCGTGGGCGTCGACCGGCTGCTGGCGGCGCTGGCCGCCTCGGGGCGCATGTCCGACCATTCCGCGGGGCCGGTCGTGGTCACGGTGATGGACAAGGACCGCGTTGCCGACAGCCTTGCGATGGCGACCGAGCTGCGCCGCGCGGGCATCCGCGCCGAGGCGTTCCTCGGCGGCGGCAACATGGGCAAGCAGCTGAAATACGCCGACAAGCGCAACTCTCCCGTCGCCGTGATCGAGGGGTCGGAGGAGAAGGCGCGCGGGGTGGTGCAGCTGAAGGACCTCGCCCTCGGCGCCCGGCTTGCGGCGAATATCGAGACGCACGAGGACTGGAAGGCCCAGCCCGCGCAGGTCGAGATCCCGCGCGAAAACCTCGTGGAAGAAGTGCAGAAGATGATCGCCCGCGCCGCGGGCGGCAGCGAAGGATAAGCGACATGTCCCCGGCGCGCGCGTACCTGGCCCATGGCCGACTTGGCGAACGGCTGGCCGATCTCTCGGCCGAGACGGAGCGTCTGCGCGCGCATTTCGCCGCCCACGGGGCCGAGGACGTGGAGCCGGCGGCGCTGCAGCCCGCGGACCTCTTGCTGGACCTCTATGGCGAGGACCTGCGCGCCCGCGCCTTCGTGACCGAGGACCCGGTGGACGGGGACCTGATCCTGCGCCCCGAATTCACCGCGCCGGTCGCGCTCCTCCACCGGTCGCGCGATGCCGAGGCCCCGGCCCGCTACGCCTATTGCGGCACCGTCTGGCGGCGGCAGGCCCCGGGCTCCCTGCGCCCGACCGAGTTCCTGCAGGCGGGCGTCGAGGCGCTCGGCGACGCGGACAAGATGGAGGCGGATGCCGAGATCTTCGCGCTGATCGCCGGGGCGCTGGCCGAATGCGGGGCGCTCGACGTGGCGACGGGCGACATGTCCATCGCGCGCTCGGCCATCGCGGGGCTGGCGATCTGCGACCGGCGCAAGGCGATGCTGCGCCGCCACCTATGGCGCCCGGAGCGGTTCCGCCAGCTGCTCGAGAGCTACGGCGCCGAGGCGCAGGCCCCGACCGAGGCGCGCGCCGCGCTCCTCGCCGCCGCGCGCGCAGGCGATGAGGCGCTGGCCGCCCATATCGCCGCCGCCGCCCCCGAGGCCGGTCTGCGCGGCCCCGAGGAGATCGCCGCCCGCGCGGCGGAGATCCTGGAAGACGCCGACGCCGCCCCCCTGCCCGCCGCCGAGATTGCGTTCGTCGAGGCGCTGCTGGCCGTGAAGGGCCCCTCCGCCGAGGCGCTGGAGCGGATGCGCGCCCTTTGCGCCGACGCCCCCGCCGCGCTGGCGGGCGCCGTCGCCCCGGCGATGGAGCGGATGGCCCGCCGCCTCGCCGCGCTGAAGGCCCGCGGGATCGACGCCGATGCGCTGCCCTTCGACGCCTCCTTCGGGCGGGCGCTGGAGTATTACGACGGCTTCACCTTCGAATTCCGCGCGCCGGATGCGCCGCACCTGCCGCCCCTCGGCGGCGGCGGGCGGTATGACGCGCTGACCGTGCGGCTCGGCCTCGGGGCCGAGGGCCAGGGGCTGGCGGCGGTCGGCGGCGCGGTGCGCCCCGAGGCGATGCTGGCCGCGCGTCTGGGGCTTGCGGCCCCCGCCCCCGCGGCGCCCGCGGTGCACGCGCCGACCGCGGCGCGGCTGCGGCTGGGCGTGCCCTCCAAGGGCCGCCTGCGCGAGGCGACGATCGACTGGTTCGCCGCCCGCGGCGTCTCGATCGAGGGCGCGGCCTCGTCCCGCGAATATTCAGGCAAGGTCAGCGGCATCGAGGGCGTGGACCTGGTGCTGCTCTCGGCCGGGGAAATCCCGCGGGAACTGGCCGCCGGGCGCATCGATCTCGGCGTCACCGGCACGGACCTCGTGCATGAGAAGATCCCGGGCTGGGGGGGGGGGGGGGGGCCCCCCCCCCCCCCCGGCGTCTTCCCTCCCCCCCCCCCCCCCTCCCCCCCCCCCCCCCCCCTCGTGTTGTTGGACCCCCCCCCCCCCCCCCCCCCT